>CATMVR010000208.1 GCA_950075905.1 uncultured Persicitalea sp.
CCAGGAAAATGTGGCCGCCAGTCCTTTTGCCAGGCAAATTCGGGTTGTGCAGGGTGACATAAGGGCGTACGCTACGCAAGAGAAATATGATGCGATTGTCACGAACCCGCCTTTTTTTCAGGCCGACCTGCGTTCGCCCAACGGGGGCATCAATCAGGCGCACCACGCGCAGGAGATGACCTTTGCCGATCTGCTGGACGCCGCCGACCGCTTGCTCAGTGAAAACGGGCGGTGGTTTGTACTTTTACCGGTAGCCGAAAGCATAGTCCTGCAAAAGCAGGCCCAGGTTGCGGGTTGGTGGCCCCGGCGGCAGCTGCGGCTCACTCATCAGCCTGACCGGCAGCCGTTTCGGATACTGACGGCCTATGGGCGCGATCAGGGCCAGACTGTAACTAATCCGCCGGAAGAGTTGTTTATTTACGAAAGCGACGGTAAAACGTATAGTTCGACGTTCCGATCGTTGCTGAAAGATTTTTATTTAGTATTTTGACCAAAAAAAGTGCCTGTGTCCCAAAGAGAATCCATATCGCTGCGGCAAAGCTCCCGCCTTCCCCATGTCGAACCTTCCGTGCAGATATCGGTAGTAGTGCCCCTCTACAACGAAGAGGAGTCGCTGCCCGAGCTGCACGACTGGATTGTGCGGGTCATGGAAGAACACCAGTTTTCGTACGAAATCCTTTTCATCGACGACGGCAGCCGCGATGGCTCCTGGCAGGTAGTCAGAGCCCTTTCGGAGCGAAATCCGCACGTGCGGGGCATGCGTTTCTCGCGTAATTATGGCAAAACTGCCGCTTTGCAGACGGGCTTTCAGGCCCTGCACGGGCAGGTGGTCATCACCATGGATGCCGACATGCAGGACAGTCCCGACGAGATTCCTGATCTTTACCGGATGATTACCGAAGAGGGCTATGACCTGGTGTCGGGCTGGAAAAAGAAACGGTACGATCCCATCAGCAAAACCCTGCCCACCAAGCTATTCAATGCGGCCACCCGGGCAATCTCGGATGTGTACCTGCACGATTTCAACTGCGGCCTCAAAGCCTATCGGCAGGCGGTGGTCAAAAACATTACCATCTACGGAGAAATGCACCGCTATATTCCGGTCATAGCCAAGTGGAACGGGTACAGCAAAATCGGCGAAAAGGTAGTACAGCACCGCGCCCGCAAGTACGGTACCACCAAGTTTGGTCTCGAACGCTTTGTGTATGGCTTCCTGGATTTGCTGTCTATTGCCTTTGTCAACAAATTCGGCCGCCGGCCCATGCACTTTTTTGGCAGCATGGGCATCCTGATGTTTTTTGTAGGCTCGCTGATCACCTTCTGGCTCATTGCCGAGAAGATCTGGAAGATCTACATGACTCAGCCCTACCGCAACGTGACCGACAACCCGCTGTTTTTTTTGGCGTTGGTGGTGATTATCCTGGGCACGCAGTTTTTTCTGGGAGGCTTTATTGGCGAACTCCTCGTGAAGCAATCCATTACCCCATCGGGCGACTACGTCATTGCCGATGAGGTAGGCAAGGAATAGGTATACTTTTAGAAGGGTAGTTTTAACTCAAATTAGTCATTACAGGTAAAAAATATGTTGAATTTATCTCAGCTACCGGAGGGCGAAGAAAGACCCATCCCGGTGTTTTCCTACAAAATAGTTCAAGAGGCACCCGAGACCGATAACCCCTACATTCCGTCCAACGCTTCGGCGCTGACTGACCTGCTGGACGAGTTTATGGAGGAATCCTACGAGCCGACCAAACGTACCCCTGAGCGCATTCAGAAAGCCATCGCAAAGTACCCCCGGCAGCCACAGTTTTACAATTATCTGTCAACGGCCTATATCCAACTTGGCAAAAACAACAAAGCCAGGGAGGTGAACCGAAAGACCTACGACAAATTTCCGGATTACCTCTTCGCCAAATTAGGGATGGCGCAGATCGCATTGAGCGAAAAAAATTTTGATAAAGTACATCACTATCTGGGTGAAAGTCTGCGGTTAGAGGATTTATACCCAGAGCGCAAAATTTTCCATAGCACCGAGGTACTTAACTACTACATGTTGGTAGGGCGCTACTATACCGATAGAGATGATCTGGATAGCGCCCAGGAAATACTTTCTCTGCTCGAACACGTGGATGATGACTCACGGCAGACAGAAAACCTTTCTAACTACATCCTGGCTAAAACGCTTGAATTGGCCCAGGAACGTTTTAGTAGTATGTCTGAAGATGTAATCACGCTGCCTTTCCGGGATTTTCACTACGAAAAACAGACGGAAACGCCCCCGGTCTTTCACCATTCTGAAATACAATGGCTGTATGAGTATGATCAAAGAATTCCCTACTCAAAAATAGAGACGATTCTGGCCTTACCCCGCAAAACCCTCATCGAGGATCTGGAAGCGGTGCTGGAAGACGGCATTCGCCGCTTTGCCTATTGGAACGACATCGAGTGGGGGTTCAAAACCCACAGTTTTGTAGACCATGCCATCATGCTGCTGGGCGAACTCCGGGCCTATGAGTCGTTACCCGGCATTCTGAATCAGCTGCGGCAGGGAGATGAGTACAACGAATTCTGGTTTAGTGATTGGATAGACGATGTTTTCCAGACCCCTATGTACCACCTGGGGAGGGAGCGAATGGACGTACTCAGGGATTTTGTGCTGGAACCACGTATTGAAGCCCATTGCAAAAATCAGGCTTCGAAGCCCCTCATGCTCATGGCCGTTCTTGAACCGGAGAGACGCCAGGAGATAGTTGCCTGGTATGAGGAGGTGATTCGTTATTTCCTGGACCACGAAGATCAGGAAGATTTGCTGGATACTGACTTCCTTGCCTTCCTCATTGGAGATATATCGGATGCTGGATTGGACGAACTAAAGCCTGTGGCCAAAGAGGTATACGACCGCGACCTGGCCAGCCTGGGAATACTGGGTGAGTGGGAGGACGTAGATGTTTCTTTTGAAGAAAAAAAGGGGGTAGAGGGTTTTCACTGGTACTTTGAAAATGCTTCCAAACAATACGCCCAAATCGCAAAAGCCCAGGATCAGGCAGAGAAAAGAGATCGGGAAGATGCCGAACGCTACGCCCAAAAAGATAAATTGCGCGAATTGGAGGCTTTTTCCCGCAGCCAGTCGTATGCAAGCGATGAGCCGGTGCACGTAGAAAAAATCGGACGTAACGAGCGGGTGTCGGTAAAGTATGCCGATGGTACCGTCAAAAGCGATGTAAAGTACAAAACCGTAGAGCAGGATGTAGCGTCAGGGAAAGCTACGCTTATGCGCTAAACATAGCTTTCCCGTTTAGTCTCTCTAAAATTGAATGGTCTTATTTGGAGGACTAGATCCCTATGGGGGACTTATGTGAATTATTTGCTGGCTCAAAAAGGCTTTCGATTTCTTTCAAAGCAGTATCTTTTTGGGCATCGGAAAGGATTTTTTGAGCCAAAATTTCTGCTTTGCGCTTAAACGAAGATTCTCCCAGTAGCCTCGAAACCGCTTTGTGAATTTTGTCGGCGCTTGCCTTGGGGCTTAGCTTCAATCCGCAGCCGTGGTAGGCCACCTTGGCGGCATTGTCGTTCTGGTCGCGTCCCATCGGGAGGCATAGTAGCGGCACTCCGTACGACAGTGCCCGCATCAGGGTACCATGGCCGGCGTGGGTAATGACCACCGACGCCTGGGGAAATACCTGAGCGTGCGAGGCCGAGGGCACCGCCACTACATTCTCTGGCAACTCCAAGGATGCGTTTGGTACAGAAGGACCCAAAGTAACCAATCCTCGTACCGGTAGTTTTCCCAGGGCTTCGATGCACCGCTCAATCACCGCCTGTTGATTCTGAAAGGTAGTCGAAAGCGAAACTACTACCAGCGGACGCGGGTCTGAATCTGGCCAGGGGCTTTGCCAGGGGGCTACCCAATCCGGGTCGTCGAGCACCGGGCCGGTGTATCTGACATTAGCGGGTGCCGGTTCCATCGGAAAGTCAAAATCCCGAAGAGTCTGAATTAACCTTAGGTTAGCTCCGTGTATATGATCAGTCACATGCGCTAATGGAGGCAGTTGGTACTGTGCCCGCACGGCGTTGAGCCGGTGCAAATCTTTATCCAATATCAAGTTGAACACCTTTCCCAGTAGCTGGTCGCGCCAGCGACCGCGAGTACCTTGGCCCGGTAGGAGGCCCATTATCCCAGGTGGGCGGTTTGGACCAGGAAGGTACTCGGGCATATGAAATACCACCACCCGGGGAATGCGCAGGGCTTCAGCGGCGATTAGGCTGGGAAAAAGCAGACAATCGGCAATCAGCAAATCGGCCTGTATCGATTCCAGGTACCTTTTGGTGTCACGGACAACGATTTCCGCGGGGCCAAAGACCAGATTTTCAAACACCGGATTATCCAGCAGACTTGCGTTCCAATCCTTAATAATGTCTTCCTGACGATTGGAACGGGTGAAGTAGTCCGAAAAGGGTAGAAAATGTAATTCGTTCTGTTCTACCACCTCTTTTAGGCAAGGTTCGGAAAGCACACTGACGCGGTAGCCCGCTTCCGACAGCCTGCGGCTAAGATTGAGCATGGGGGGGATATTTCCGCCGCCCTCAATGGTTACTACCAGTACTTTTTTTTGAGAATTCATAGTATTCAGGTTAAGGTGAGTCCTGTTACCAATTGGTGCATTACTTGCAGGGTTTCCTCCAAAGAATTTTTCAGATCACGCCTGAGAAGTTTCCACAGGTACACGTCTGTGGCGGTCATGTACGCCAGTAGGCGCAACTCGTAGGCGCTGTCGGCAGGGGCGGGCAGGTAAGGGGCAAAAACCCGGGTGCACCAGTTGCGGTGGTAGCTTCGTCCTCTTTCGAGTATTTTCCGGGCTATGTCCAGTTCATCTTCCACCGCCAGGGTACGAATATTGGCATCCCCGTAGGTTTCGTAATTATCCAGCAGGATGACAAGTGCCCCTCGGATGTCGCCAACCGGAGCCGTGTCCCGTACGGCTTCTATCGAGGGTACCTGCGTTTCCAGAATCGCCTCAAAAAGGCCTTCCTTCGATCCGTACTTTCGTAAAATAGTCCTGGTGGTTATACCAGAGCGCTCAGCGATGGCTTCCAGTGTAATCTCCCTGAAGGGCAGCGATTGCCAGAGCGCCACCGCAGCGTCCAGGATGCGCTTTTCGTTTTGAGCCACGGCCCTGGCCCGGGATGTCATGGTATAGGTACGGGTGCCTTCTGATTTCATGTCATAAATATAGACATGAAATATATTAATGTCAATAGGTGTGACACGAATATTTCATCTCCTCCATTTTTCAAATCCCCGGATTCTTAGTATCGGCCCACTGCCGGTAGCCCTGGGGCGACAGTTTCATGATTTCTTTAAACTGCCGGTTGAAGTAGGAGAGACTGTTAAAACCTGATTCAAAACAGGCTTCCGTGACCGAAAAGCCGGGTTTTTGGAGTAATTTACAGGCGTACGCTATTCTAACTTCGTTCAGAAAGCGGGTGAAGTTTTTGAGGGTACGGCTTTTAAAATAGCGGCAAAACGCCGTTTCGCTCATATTGGCTACCCTGGCGACGTCGGCTACGGTAATTTTATCGGCAAAATGGGCGTACACGTACTGATTGATCTTCCACATGCGTTCCTCATCGCGGCTGTAATCGAAGTAGTAGTCCTGGTTGGTAAGGTAGTCGTACCCGGCTTCTTCGGCCAGTATCAGCAGCGTTTGCAGCAGGCTCATGAGCTTACGCGAATCTGACAGCTGCGGCATCCGTTCCAGTTGATTGCGAACCTCCTCAGTTGCCGCGCCCCGAAATTGCAGGCCCCGCCTGGCGCGTCCAAACAGCCCGGCTATTGACTTCATTTCTGGTTTCTGCAAAAAATCCTTTCCCAGAAAATCCTCCGTAAACTGAATGATTAGCCCGAAGGGCCGGACCTCGGGCTGCTCTTTTTCAAATTCGGGATTGACCTGCAATACATGCGGAAAATTGGCTCCCAGCAGCACCAGGTCGCCCTCCTGAAACTCCCGGAAACCATCACCAATAACCCCGTTGGTTTTCCCCTGCATAAAATAGATCAGTTCGAGCTCCGGGTGGTAGTGCCAGCGGGTGGTAAGGTCGAAGGCTTCCCATTTGAAAATAAAGGAGCGATTGGCCTGCGGGTTGATAAGCCGGTAGCTAGGGGTATGCATGATTAGTGGCTGAAATCGGTAGTATATTGACAGTATTTTAGTAAATATGGGGATAAATGTCAGAATAGTTCAACAATTGGCCAAAACTGTGGAGGTTTGGCCGTAGGTTTATGTTCATCTTTGCATAAAAAAAAGAAGATAAACTTGGATATTGGCCTGAGTACATACGCCTTCCCCTGGGCAATAGGCGTTGAAGGGTACCAACCCGACAGCCCCCTGACACTGCCGGAGCTGCTGCAACTATGCGAAGCCTGGGAGGTACCCCGCTTTCAGATTGGCGATAACATCCCGATTCACACCCTACCCGCCTCCGAGTGGCAGGAAGCCCTGGCGCTGGCAGACCGCGCCGGCATTCTGCTGGAAGTAGGTACCCGGCGGCTGGAAGAAAACCACCTCCGGCAGTATCTGCAACTGGCCCGGGAGGCGCGCTCGCCGTTTCTTCGCGTTGTGATCGACGAGGGCGACTACCAGCCCGGTGAAGAGGAGGTAGTAAGGATTATCAGAAAACTTCTTCCCGAATTTAAAGAAGCCCGGGTCCGGCTGGGCCTCGAAAACCACGATCGTTTTCCGGCCTTGACGCTACGGCGCATGGTGGAGGAAACCAATCCGGTATGGGTGGGTATATGCCTGGATACCAGCAATTCGCTGGGTGCAGGCGAGGGGCTGAGGCATATCGTGCCGGTACTGGGCCCTTACGTTTTCAATCTGCACTACAAGGATATCACCATCAAGCGGGTGGGCCACAAAATGGGGTTTCAGGTGGAGGGTTGCTGCCCCGGAACGGGTAGCATTCCGCTCGATTTCGTGCTGGAAGAACTGATACCCTACGGGCGTTGCCAGTCGGTGACGCTGGAACAGTGGCCGCCGCTGCTGAATACACTGGCCGAGACCATCGCTCAGGAAAGAGCCTGGGCCATGCAGGGCGTAGAACTTCTTAAAATACATGTCAATCAAATTTCTTATTAATCTATTCCTATGACCAAAGTATCTCTGGTTGGAGCCGGTGGTAAAATGGGCTGCCGCCTGACTGACAATTTCTTGAAAAACCCCCAGTACGATGTAAAATACCTGGAAATCAGTGAAAAAGGTGTTCAAAACCTCATGGAGCGTGGCGTGACGGTGAGCAGCCAGGAAGAAAGTATCCACGACTCGGATGTGGTGATTCTGGCCCTGCCGGATGTGGCGCTGAAAGAAATATCCGCCGAGCTGATTCCGCTGATGAAGCCCGATGCCCTGGTACTGACCCTCGATCCGGCCGCCCCGCTCGACGGGGTCATTGCCCACCGCGACGACCTGGGCTACGTCATCGCGCATCCCTGCCACCCGTCGGTGTTCAACTGGGAGCCCACCGAGGAAGCGTTTCGTGACTTTTACGGGGGCATTACCGCCAAACAGTCCATCGTTGTAGCTCTGATGCACGGCACCGAAGCGCACTACGCCCTGGGCGAAAAAGTAGCGCAGGATATGTACTCGCCCATCCTGCACACGCACCGCATCACGCTGGAACAGATGGCTATACTGGAACCGGCTATGGTGGAAACCCTGGCCCAGACCTGCATGGAGGTAGTCAAAGAGGGCTATGACCGCATCGTAACCCTCGGCGTACCCGAAGCCGCCGCCCGCGATTTTGTACTGGGCCACCTGCGTATTCAGATCGCCGTTCTTTTCAAAGAGGTAAACGGTACTTTTTCCGATGCCGCCTACAAGATTTCCAAACGCGCCAAGCCGATTCTGTTCCAGCAGGGCTGGGAGAGGATATTTGAGATGGACGACATTCGTCAGCAGGTGCGGGATATTACCAACAAGTAGGTTATGAGCGCCACATCTTTTTCCTATTATTAAACCCTCCCT
>CATMVR010000209.1 GCA_950075905.1 uncultured Persicitalea sp.
CGTATTTGCCAAGCTTGTTCCCCTTTTGAAGTCGACCGATGCCGCTACCATCAGTACTGCTAAAACTGCGGTGCTGACCATGAAAGGAAAAAGCGTGGTAGATCAGGTAGCGTTGGCTATTCCGTCGCTCTCTTCCGCCGGGAAGGTAGCCATGGTAGAAGTGCTGGCCGCCCGCCGGGCCGATACCAAAATGGGAACGATTACCGGCTTGTTAAAGAGTACCGACGCCGAAGTAAAGACCGCAGCCTATACCGCTTTGAAAAGCGTAGCGACTACCCAGGATATTCCCCAGCTATTTACTCTGCTCAATACGGCAGTTACACCCGCCGAAACCGAATCGGTGCAGGAGGCCATCAAGGCTACCATCAAAGGAAAGGGTACCGTGGCCCAGCAAACGGACCTTTTGCTGAGCGAAATGGCTGCTTCCGGTAAGAAAGCTGCCTACTTGCCTGTTTTGGCGAGTGTGGGGGGCAAACGGGCTCTCGACGCCGTCGTTACCGCTTTCAATGGCAACGACGCATCTACTCAGCAGTCGGCCATTGCGGCGCTTGCTAGCTGGTCGGATCAGGAGGCAGCGAAGGAACTGTACAAAATAGGCAGCACTACCACGAATGAGGGGTACCTCGACGCGGCCCTGCAAGGTTATGTGAAGAGTATCAGCAAGTCGTCGGCTACCCCGGTGCAGAAGGTACTTCTTCTGCGTAAGGCATTGGATATTGCCAAAACCGCCGATCAGAAAACGGCCATCCTCAAAGAGCTGCAACGAAACAAAACGTTTGAATCGCTGCTGGTGGCGGGGCGCTACCTAGACGACCGTCCGGTGCAGCAGGCTGCCGCGCAGGCCGTGATGGGCATTGCCCTGGCGAATCCGGAATTTACGGGTAGCGTGGTGACGGACCTCCTGACCAAGACCATGAATGTACTGGCCGGACAGGACAGCGAGTACCAGAAAGAAGCCATCAAAAAGCACCTGTCGGAGCTACCCAAGGGCGATGGCTTTGTGGCGATATTCAACGGCAAGGACCTGACGGGCTGGAAAGGATTGGTAGAAAACCCGATCAAGCGGGCGGCCATGCACCCCGATACCCTGGCGGCAAAGCAGGCCAAAGCCGATGAGCGCATGCGGACCGGTTGGGTGGTTAAAAACGGCGAATTGGTATTTACCGGCCACGGCGACAACCTCGCTACGGTGAAGAAGTACGGTGATTTTGAAATGTACGTCGACTGGAAGATCGAACCCGAAGGCGACGCCGGTATTTACCTGCGCGGTACGCCACAGGTGCAGATTTGGGATACCTCCCGCGTGAGTGTAGGGGCGCAGGTAGGCTCGGGTGGTTTGTACAACAATCAGAAGCCCCCCTCCAAGCCTACGCAGGTAGCCGACAACGCCGTGGGCGAATGGAATTCGTTCTACATAAATATGATTGGCGACCGCGTGACGGTGGACCTCAACGGCGTGCGGGTGGTAGATAACGTGATTCTTGAAAACTACTGGGATCGAAAACTACCGATATTCCCGACGGAGCAGCTGGAACTGCAGGCCCACGGTACGCAGGTATTCTACCGCGATATATACGTCAAGGAGCTACCCCGTCCGGAGCCTTTCACGCTGAGTGAGGAGGAAAAGAAGGAAGGTTTTAAGGTACTGTTTGATGGTACCAACATGCACGAGTGGACCGGCAATACGCAGGACTACGTGATCGAAAACGGGGCCATCGTGACCTACCCCACCGGGCGGGGCAACGGCAACCTGTACACCAAAGATCAGTACGCCGATTTCAACTTCCGCTTCGAGTTTCAGCTGACGCCCGGTGCCAACAACGGCCTGGGTATCCGCGCCCCGCTCACGGGCGATGCCGCCTACGTCGGTCTGGCCGAATTACAGATTCTGGACGATACCGCTCCCATCTACGCCAAACTGCAACCCTACCAGTACCACGGCTCGGTGTACGGCATGATTCCGTCCCAGCGCGGGCACCTCAAACCGGTGGGGGAATGGAACTACGAGGAGGTAATTCTCCAAGGCAACAAAATCAAGGTAATCCTGAACGGTACTACCATCGTGGACGGCGACATCGCCGAAGCCACCAAAAACGGTACCGCCGACCACAAGGAGCACCCGGGCTTAACTAACCCTACCGGCCACATCGGCTTCCTGGGCCACGGTACGGTAGTAAAGTTCCGGAATATCCGGGTGAAGGATCTGGCGGTGAAGGAAGAAACGCCTGCGCCCGTTGAAGCAACGTCAAGTAAGAAGAAGAAAAAGAAGTAGGTTGTTAACTGTTAGGCAGTTAGCTATTAGCCGGGATAGGGGTTGTTTATATTCAACTTCTATCCCGGTTTTTCGTAAAAAGGCAATTCATTCATTGTGCGTAATTTTTCACTGCGTATAACTGGATAGCTGCTAGGAGCCTCAGGCCATGGTGAAGGAAAACTAACATTAAAAATCAGTATAAGCATTCATTTTAAAAATCATTACTTTTACCAAGCTCCTTCCGTTAAGAGTTTTAAAATTTCTCGGATTATCGTTGTATAGTGATTGTGTATCTCCTTAAACCCTTTTCTGACATTGTCAGATTTAGATTGTCTGGAAACAACATTGCATATTTAATAATTTGCACCACTTATCTATACGTGCTAGGTACTTTACTAGCTTGTAAAGACGTAAAAGTAAATTCAACGGCGACAGTTCGAATTGTTGAATCCGACAGCGGCTATGTCGTATTGCGAAATGGAAAACCATTCGAGATTAAGGGCGCAAGCGGAACAGCGAATTTTAAAACGCTGCATGAGGCTGGGGGGACTTGTCTTCGCATATGGGACACAACTCACCTGCAACAAATCCTGGACAGTGCGCATGCCAATAACATTGCCATTATTGCCGGCCTCCCCTTGCAGAACAGTCATCAAGTTGACTTTTACAATGACCCAGTCAAAGTATCACGACAATTTTTAAAATTCCAGTCAATTGTTGACAGGCACAAGAACCACCCCGCACTTTTAATGTGGTGCCTGGGAAACGAGTTGGACTTCCCTCACAAGCCTTCCTACAACAATTTTTATGATGGGTTCAATGCCATAACAAAAATGATCCGACAGCTTGATCCCAATCATCCAGTCACGACGACAGTCATGAATTTCAACCGGAAATACATTACGAATATTCAGCTGCGTTGCGACCTTGATCTGATTTCATTTAATATTTTTAGCAATTTGAGATTGCTCAGAAGCGATTTGAAAAGCTTTTCGTGGTTTTGGAACGGACCCTATATGTTACTGGAATGGGGAACGGATGGCCCGTGGGCCGGCACCCAGATAACTGCCTGGGGTGCTTTCATTGAGAATCCAAGCAAAAAAAAGGCTGACGTTATTCTCAAGCGTTACAAACAGGATATGCCTTTGGAAGATCCTCGCCTGGTAGGTAATTTTATATTTTTCTGGGGTAGCAAGCAAGAAACTACCCATACCTGGTTCAGCATGTTTGACGAATCCGGCAGAAAGACTGAGCCGGTTGCCATCATGAAATCCGTATGGACAGGAAAGCCTCCGCAAGATAGCTATCCACAGATCCGATATATGCTGCTCAATAACAAGGGCGCTGCTGACAACATTTTACTAAATCCCGGGCAAACGATGCTCCCGGAATTGGTTATGTATGAGAAGGACAGCATCAGTTTTGTCAAGTGGGGAATTTACAGAGAAGACTGGTATAAAGAAGATGGGCAAAACAATACGCGTAAACTTATGCCGCTCGATGGGAAGGTTGAGCCTGGAGGGAAGCTTACTGCCCAGTTTGAAGCGCCCAGGGAGGAAGGACCTTACCGTATTTTTGCAGAAATATATAACTACAATGGCAACTTTGCTACGTGTAATACGCCTTTTTATGTTGTGAACGCCCCATGAAGCGTATATCGATTACACCACCATCAAAGAAAGACCTTATCACGCTTCGGGTGATGATCTTCATTGGATGCGTTGCAATAGTATTTTTTCTTTATAGAGTTCTGGATAGCTCCGTGCGCGGATATGCACCGCTCTACTGGATGCTGATGGTGACCTTCCTGTTTACCTGCCTGAAATTGCTTTACGAGTGGTGTCATTATCTTCATATTACTGTACCAAAGCCTCCACCGTTAACCAGGAATTTCACCGTTGACATATTTACAACGTTTTGTCCTGGTGAGCCGTACGACATGATCATTGAAACGCTTAAGGCAGTTAAAGCGATCACCTACCCGCATGAAACGTACCTGTGCGACGAAGCTAACGACCCTTTTTTGAAGGAAGTCTGTCATCAGCTCGGTGTGCACCATATCACACGGACGGATAAAACAAACGCGAAAGCAGGTAATATCAACAATGCCTTAAAACAATCTACCGGTGAAATCTGCGTGGTACTGGATCCGGATCACGTACCTCTTCCTGATTTTCTGGACCCGATAATCCCCCATTTTGCCCATCCGGAAATCGGTTATGTGCAGGTTGTTCAGGCATACAAAAACGCAAGCGAAAACCTTATCGCCATGGGTGCGGCCCAGCAGACCTACCAGTTTTACGGGCCGATAATGATGACCATGAACAAATATGGAACCGTGCTTGCTATTGGTGCAAACTGCACCTTTCGACGCACAGCATTAGATTCCATCGGCGGGCATGCCGCTGGCCTTGCTGAAGACTTGCACACGGCCATGCAGCTGCACGCTAAGGGATGGAAGTCAGTGTATGTGCCCGAGGTCCTGGCCCGCGGGCTTGTGCCGACAACGCTTTCTGCCTATTACAAACAACAATTGAAGTGGGCAAGGGGTGTTTTCGATTTGCTTGTAACGGCATATCCAAAATTGTTCAGCCAATTTACTTGGCGGCAAAAGCTGCATTATGGCGTACTTCCTATGCATTACATGTCCGGCGTTATTTACCTGATCAATTTTCTGATTCCGGTTATTGCCCTGTGTTTTGGGGCAAGCCCCATGCATATGGATATCTCGGAATTTGGGCTGGTTGTGTCTCCCATGATCGCATCCATCGTGCTAATCCGGCATTATGTACAATGGTGGGTGATGGAAGAAGAAGAACGTGGTTTTCACGTGGTGGGGGGACTGTTGCTGATTGGTACCTGGTGGATATTTATACTTGGTCTCGTATTTACAATTACCGGAAAGAAAGTACCCTATGTGCCCACGCCTAAAGATGGAAATGAAGCTAACAACTGGCCGCTCAATGTTCCGAACCTCATTGTGCTGGGCATTTCTGCCGCCGCAATTGCATACGGGTTACTTACAGACTGGAACCCTTACAATCTGGCAATGGCGGGTTTTGCCGGACTGAATTGTTTTTCTATGTGCTTTACCATTGCAGCAAGCCGGCAGCAGCAATTTCGACGCCTGCGGGCAAGTCACCCCTGGCTGGATGCGATTATGGGCCACGTAAAACTTGTAAAAGGGGGCCTTTGGATTTTGAGACACAACTTATATACCGGCTTGCGCAGCACCGCCTTGCAGGTGACTTTATTGTTGCTTGGGCTCTGGATATACAGCGCAATGTTTAAGTTTTTAGAAAATGAACCAGAATTTGTGAAATTTGCAGGGCATAAAACGCCTGGGCAGATTGCGCCTGGAATCAATTCAATGGTAGCCGCTGCGCCGAATATGGAATCAGTAATTGCAGACTTATCCCCCCCAGTTCATTCCAGTGCTGCATGTTCATTTAAGACAACGAGAGGAGTGAACTATCTGAAAGGATCAGATTGGCAAAACGAATATTACCCGTTTACCAAAAAAGAACTCGTCGCCGATTTTGAAGAAATGAGAAAAATCGGCATCAACACTGTAAAATTCTACGGTCCAGGCTTCTATGATCGCAATATTCTACGGGTAGCCGATCAGCAGGCGATGAATCTTCACTTCGGATTTTGGGTACCTGACGATCTCGATTTCCGCGAGGACAAGAAAAGCCTGAAGGCACTTTCAGAAGCTGTACTGGGCGCTGTAAGCGAGAATAAGGCAAACCCAAGGATTCTTTCGTGGAACATTGGCAATGCTGTTTTCCAAAATTTGAGCCTGTATTATCAACCATCCGATCTAATTTACCAACAGGATGCCTATCTGGATTGGCTTAAAAAGTTGGTGGTGCAAATGAAAAGCGTCGATCCGAAACGCCCGATCACCCTGGACATTGAGGTATCGGAAAGAATGCATTCCGTCGTCGATAGAATACGATCTGTCATTCCAGAAATCGCATCCTATGGTCTCGTGTATAATGATAACTCCCCCGAACACGTAATCCCAAAAAACTTTCCGCATTTCATCAGCTATGCCACCTACGATGTGTACAACGAACTTCCACGGGATTCTGCTGGTGTTTTTATTTCAAACTGGCAGGATGTACACACTTCCGAACGGGTGAGTTTTGACGCTATCAAGGATCTGACTGGACGCAAAAAAAATTCATATCTACAACTAGCCGCGCAATGGAAGGGTGGTGCAAAACCATTGGCCTCTCCAAAAATTAGAATACTGAGACCTGCTGTCGGAACATTTCCTGGCACACTCCTTGACTATCAGGCGATCATCCAAAAAGAAGGAACATGGATACTGGCCAAAAACATGCAGACTAACTTAAAGTTTGAATGGAAACTTGTTCGAATGGATCATTTGTACAACCTCGTTTCCACGAAGGACGTGGGTACTGGACCGGACCTAACCCTACGGATCCCGGACCATCCCGATACCTATAAGCTTTACTTGTTTGTGCTCAATGACGATACGGTGATAGAAATCATTAATTCTGTCCTGAACATACCGCTTCGATCGCCAGCAAAATCTTCGGCTTTCTGATCAGTGCTCTGTGTACCTACCAGATGTATACCCCTCCGCGTGTAGCTGCCAGGGACCTGAGGGCACCTCAAACCGGTAGGGGAATGGAACTACGAGGAGGTAATCCTGAACGGTACGACCATCGTGGACGGCGACATTGCCGAAGCCACTAATCCGTGGTCTGTGTCCCCACAGACCTAACCCAAACGTTACCATATCCCATTCAAAACCGATCCAGATAATGGGTCAAAAAGCCGAACTCGTCAGCACCTGTTTCATAATAGACAGCCGATGACCAGCGGTAGTTTTCTGGCCGGTCTGCTAGATTCCATCGTTCGTGTATTGGGTTGTTGTGCATGTATACCATTTTCTGCTCCACCTTCTGTTTTGAGTCTATCCATACCGCCAGAGGATCGCGCTGCCAGATACGGTGCTTTCGCTCCGGATCTTCCACCTTGAAAAAAGGTAATACATCAGGATGACTAGTTCTTAGATCTTTCAAGATCATGTGGCTCGTGTATTTATTGAAGCTGGCGTGGGGCCGGGCGGCGTTCCGCGCCTCTTTCCCGTTTGGCTCTAGCATCTCCCAAACTACATGCAGGTGATTAGGCATGATTACAAAGCCATAGATTGCTATCAACTTCCTGTCGGTCAATTCCTGCCACGATGCTATGATAATCTCTTTGTACTTATCAAGCTTCAATAGCTTTTTCCAATCCTTGACCGTATTGGACTAGGCGTCCCCGTCCAGAAATAGACATTGTCAAACTCCATTGGCAGCGGCCAACCGTCGAGAGTTTCGGTATTTGCTTGGCTGATGTTCCATAGGGTAGCAAGATACATAAAAGGTCTGTGGGGACACAGACCACGGTGAAGGGAGATAGCCAAAAGCGCGCGCGCTCGGCATCCCCGATGTAGATACCCAATAGATCCTTTTTTCCTTGTAAATCAACGGCCAGCACATTGTACGCAGCCTTACTGACGACCTTCCCGTCCTGGCGCACCTTAAAATGGACCGCATCCAACCACACGAAAGCGTAGACCGCCTCCAGGGGCCGCGAGCGCCACTGTTCCACTACCGGCAGTATCTTATCTGTAATAGCTGACAGTTGCCCGGTGCTGATGTCCAGTCCGTACAGATCCTCCAAATGCCCCTGGATGTCCTCGTAGGAGAGCCCTTTGCCATA
>CATMVR010000210.1 GCA_950075905.1 uncultured Persicitalea sp.
AATCAGCTGCACACCCTTGCCTTCGCCTTTTTCGTTGCCCTCGCCGTGCAGCGGGAGCACCACCAGCTGAAACTCCCCGTCGGTATCCTGCACCCAATGCATCCGGTGGATCGTTACCTCGTGGTGTAGCTTTACGGGGACCCAGGCTTTGGTACGGTCATCGGGAGGTACCAGATAAAAGACCGCCCCCGATTCTTTGGCGTTTTTGGTTTCGCCCGGATTCCACTGTGCTCCTACCGCTACCTCTACCTTGCCATCGCCGTCGATATCCCGCGCGGCAATGCACACGTTGTCGCGCTCGGTAAGATTGGCGGCCATCACATGTCGTACCCACGGTTTATCAGGGCCGTCAGGGTTCTGGTACCACACAATTTCCTTTTGGTCGGCCAGCAGAATGTCGATTTGTCCGTCGCCGTCCACGTCACCCGTGGCCAGTCCGTAGCCTATGCTGATTTTTGGGTCGATGACCTCGGCATTGAAGGTAGGGTTTTGGGCATAAGCCCCCAGGGGGCAGACAGTGAGCAGTGTAAGTATGAGGCGTTTCATGGGGTCAGGTTTAGGTTTTCGGGAAGGGGGGTAGCTATACGTCCCGCTCAATGATTTTGCCGCTAGCCTTTTCTTTCAGAATCAACTTATTGCGGCCATCGTGGGTCATTTCCTGTTTGATAAGGTAGTGATCAGCGTCGTAGTCAGTGTAGTTAGAGGGCTTGGTGAGGCCTTCCTGTCCGCGCCAGACGGGCAGCTGCACGGGCTCCCACTGCTTGCTTTTAGCCGAGCGGTAGGCAGCGTCAATGACGGCGTTCACCACGTAGCCGTCGTAAAAAGTCTCGGCAGCCTCGGTGCCCCGTTCGGCGGCATTGAACATGTCGGTAAACATGTGGTTGTAGCCCAGGTCGTTTACTTCGTCGCCTACCGGAAACAGCCAGCCCGAGTTACTCTCAGCCTTTTCGGCCACGTAGTCGGCGCCCTTACCGGAGGTGTACATTTCAAAGCCCGTCCGCAAAAAATTATTTATCCAGATGGTACCTTCGGTGCCCATCACCTCATCGCGGAGGTCCATTCCGCCCCGAAATGTCCAGCTGGTTTCAAACTGTCCGATGGCCCCGTTTTCGTACTTTACCAGCGCAATGGCGTGGTCTTCGGCCTCGATGGGCTTTACCTGCGTGTCGGCCCAGCACATCACCTCAACGGGTTTGATGTCTTTGCCGATAAAATTGCGCGAAATTTCGATGCAGTGGCAACCCAGATCCAGGATACAGCCGCCGCCCGCCTGCTCAATGTCCCAGAACCACTCGCTGTGCGGACCGGGGTGCGCCTCGCGCGACTTGGCCCAGATGATCCGCCCCAACGCGCCGCTTTTGACGCTTTCCAGCGATTTCAGAAACTTGGGCGTGTAGCATAAGTCTTCCAGGTAGCCACCAAATATACCCGCCTCTTCTACGGCCTGCATCATGCGCAGCGCCTCGTCGGCGTTACGGCCCAGCGGCTTGGTGCATACCACGTTTTTTTTGTGTTTGGCGCAGAGCAGAACGGCTTGTTCGTGAATATTATTGGGGAGGGCAATGCACACCATCGTTACGTCAGGATGGGCAATTACCTCTTCCATATTGCTCGACCAGAAGTCGCAGCCGTAATCGTTGGCAAATTTTTTGGCGCTTTCCTCCCGGCGGGCGTAGATGGCCGTCACGCGGTCGCGGCCCCGTTGGCCGTGGATAGATTCGGCGTAAAAGCGCCCGATAAAGCCGGAGCCCAACATGGCAATTTTTTGCATAAGGGTAATGGGTAGTAAAAGATCAGGAAATAAACCACAGCAGTAAAAGCAGGTTATTCCCGTATTTCTACCCCATTATTAGTTGGTAGTTATGAGCTTTCGGACGTAATCTATCCCGAAGTCCCGGCCGGGTGTGATGAGATCCTCGTAGGTGGTGGCTATGGGAAAATTGGGTTGAATTTCGAGCTGATCCGAAGGGGGTACATCGTGGTAGAGGGTCTTCAATGGAATACGGACCCTAATTTTGGAGTTAGGTAGCCGGATGATCTTAAACCGGCCGGCAAAATCACCCCAGTAAGCGCCTCCCGGCATTTCGCCGACAATCGAGCCCACGCCCTGGTTTTTAACGTGCGCCAGCACCGAGACGGTGGCGGAGTACGACGCCCCGTTGCTTAGCAGGTACAGGTTGCCCCGGAAGGGGTACTTTTTTTCGGGCTTGAATTTTTTTCGTTTGGTCTTACGCGTCCGCCACACCTTGTTTTCCTTATCCCAGCGGTAGCTAAAAAGGAAAGCAAACGGCATGGTAGGGTTGAGATCCATGGTAAGGTACGGCCAGATAGCTTTGGGTTTCAGCGTAGAGCCGCTCATCACCGAGAAAGGCTCCGGCAGCAGATAGGAGAGTAGCCGGCCGGAGTTTTGAACGGCTCCCCCGCCATTGCTCCGCAGGTCAATGACCAGATTTTCGTACCCTTTGTCCTGAATCGCCTTGAAAACCGTTTTGAGTCGTTTCTTGAATTTAAGGTTGAGGGGGTCTTTCTTCTCAAACTTTGCGAAGGTAGATACATTGAGAATGGCAGTCGTGTTGTTTTCATCCAGCTCATAGAGGCGAAGGTTTTGGCTGGGGCTCAGGTCTTGTATATACCGTCTTTTGAGATAACTGGCCGCCTGCGTTGAGGTTTGGCAACGCAGGTATTTTGTAATGGTATCGGTTGCCACCGCCGGCACGTAACGCACCAGTACTGAGTCTTTTTCGCCAAACCAGTTGAAATAGCTACTTCTGAAATAGAGCAGATTACGGAAGTAACGCCCCGTCGGAATCTCAGAATCCGCGCCGGTACGAAACCGATCGGCAAAGAGGTCGTGTAGCTCCTTGATGGGACGACCGTCAATACTCAAAATCTCATCGCCCCGGCACACGTTGGAGTCAGGCGAAACATTAAACACTATATAGTACTTCTCATCTGCTTGACGGATGTGGAGAGGCAGGTAACGGGTACTTTTATTGCTGTATTTCTTACGGTGCGTGGCGCCGATGTGCCCGTCCTTGTGCTGACTGATCAGGGAGGTTACCTGCCGGTAAAAAGGGAGGTAGCCCAGGGAGTCAGGAAGGGCGCGTCGGAGGGAGTCCTGGTAGACCGCATACTGCTCTTTCGGTGTGTAGTAGCCCAGGCCGGGGTACCAGTTGACGATTTTTTTGTCAAGGTACCGCAGGTCTTCTTCCATTTCCTGGCGGGAGAGTGTCTGGGCAATAAGTGGGGTAGTGACATAGAAAAGGCAAAGGGCTAGCAATACAGGGTTACGCATGATATTCAGGAGGGTTTGGAAGCTGCGTAGAGTCGGTGATCCAGCGAAAAACGTCCGGGACCGGTCAGGAACAGCGCTATATATGGAATCAGAAAAACCAGCGGGTGCTCCTGTTTATCCCAGGGATCGCCGCTGTGAATAATAAAAAACGCGACCAGCATGGTCAGGATGAGCGGAATTAGGGCCGCCCGGGTCCAAAGCCCGAAAATAAGAAAAATCGGGCAAAAAAACTCGGAAAAGATGGCCAGGAGTAACGTCGTTTCCTCGCCCAGACCGATCGGGTCGGCAAATCCCCGCTCTCCGTTGAGGTAACGTTCAAGCTTGCCATAGCCGTATACCAGCATGAGCGAAGCGAAGCCAATGCGCAGGATCAATACAGCCCAATTGGCCTGATTCGGTAAAGGAACAGGGGCAAAAAATTTCTGTGGCATGTTTTTTCAGTCTGTTATATCAGATCGGTTATTATCCTGGCAGGTTTGTTACTCAGCCAATGGTTCAGTGAACAAACAAACCTAGTGAACAGTTATGGATAAATATAAATTTAGATTAATCTAAAAAATAACTTTACTCGTATATTTAGATTATTTATATTTGTCGAAAACAAGATTGCGGTATTCTGAAATAAAAAAATAGATATGTTGAATAGAATTTTCCAAATCATATTGATCTTGCTGGTTATGACGGGTACAGCGCACGCCCAGGCGGTGCTCGAAGGTACCGTCAGAGAAAATGGCGAAGGGGTCGCCTTTGCCAGCATAGCCTTGCAGGGTACGGCTTTCGGTACCACCGCCGACTCGGTGGGGAAGTTTCGGCTGGCAGGGTTGCCCATTGGCAAAGTCACGGTACTGGTGTCGGCACTTGGCTACACCCCGTACCAGAAAACCCTGACCCTGACCGCCCCCCAGCCAACGCTACTGGAAGTAAATCTGCAGCCTGCCGCCGGCCAACTGGACGAGGTGGTCGTGACCGGTACCATGAAGGAGGTATCCAAGCTGGAAAGCCCGGTGCCGGTGGATGTGATTACCCAGAAGTTCCTATACAAGAACCCGGTACCCAGTATTTTTGAGTCCCTGACGTACGTCAATGGCGTTCGCCCGCAGCTCAATTGCAACGTCTGCAACACCGGCGATATTCATATCAACGGTCTGGAAGGTCCCTACACGATGGTACTACTGGATGGTACCCCCATCGTAAGTGGGCTTTCAACGGTCTACGGCCTGGTGGGAATTCCCAACAGTCTCATCGAGCGGGTCGAAATTGTGAAGGGCCCGGCTTCCACGCTGTATGGTTCGGAAGCGGTAGGCGGGCTTATCAATGTCATTACAAAAAATGTCGACAAAGCCCCGACTTTTTCGGGAGATGTGTTCAGCAGTAGCTGGCGCGATGTAAACGTGGACCTGGGTATGAAATTCTCGGCTGGTGAGCGCGTTTCTTCGTTGGTGGGAGTCAACTATTTCAACTACCAGAATCCCATCGACAACAATGGCGATGGCTTCACTGATCTGACGCTGCAGCATCGTATTTCGGTTTTTAACAAGTGGGCGGTAAAACGGCCCCAAAACCGGCAGGCCACCCTGGCAGTACGCTACTACTACGAAGACCGCTGGGGCGGGGAGATGAACTGGACGCCCGCCTATCGCGGTGGCGACCAGGTGTACGGCGAAAGTATCTACACCAAACGCTTGGAGGCCGTGGGGATGTACGAACTGCCCACTACCGAAAAACTGACTTTTCAGTACTCGCTAAATTCGCACGATCAGAACTCGTTTTACGGTGATGTATCCTACCAGGCCGTGCAGCGCATTGCCTTTGGGCAACTGCTCTGGGACAAGCAGCTCAGCAACCACAGCCTGCTGGTGGGGGCCCCGCTGCGGTATACCTACTACGACGACAACTCGCCGGCTACATTTTCGGAGCGAATGGGCAATCAGCCCGACCGGATTTTTCTTCCCGGACTATTTGTGCAGGACGAAATCAAGCGCGGACCCCATACCTTCCTGGCCGGCATGCGCTACGACTACAACTCGCGCCACGGAAGCATTTTTACGCCCCGGGCTGCCTACAAACTGAGGCTGAACCAGACCGATGCCATCCGCTTCAATGTGGGAAGGGGGTATCGGGTAGTAAACCTTTTTACTGAGGAGCACGCCGCCCTCACCGGGGCCCGGCAGGTAGTGATTACGGAGGCCCTGCGCCCCGAGCAAAGCTGGAACGCCAACCTGAACTTTGTAAAGAAAATTGTGACTGGCAATTCGTTTATCGGCCTGGATGCATCGTTGTTTTACACCCGGTTTAGCAATCAAATTTTGCCCGACTACGATACCAACCCTAACCAGATCATTTATGATAACCTGCGGGGCTACGCGGAATCCAAGGGTATCAGCCTCAATCTGGACGTAAATCTGTACGCTCCTCTGAAAATTGTGGCCGGAGCTACCCTGATGGACAACGTGCAGGTAGAAGACGGCAAGCGGATCAGACCCATTCTGACCGAGCGCTTTATGGGTACATGGGCCATTACCTACACCTTCGACCGCGCCGGCCTTACGCTTGACTATACCGGTAATGTCTATGGACCCATGCGTCTGCCGGTGCTGGGGGCACTGGATCCCAGGGCGGAGTACTCACCAGTCTGGTCGTTGCAAAACGTGCAGTTTACCAAGAAACTCGGCACAAGGAGCGAGCTGTACGGCGGGGTCAAAAACCTGCTGAACTTCTTACCTCCGGCCAATTCTATCGCCCGGTCTCACGATCCTTTCGACCGCAATGTGCAGTTTGACGAACTTGGACAAGTGGTGGCAACGCGCCAAAATCCGTACGCACTTACGTTCGACCCAAGCTACGTATACGCTCCGAATCAGGGAATTAGAGCCTTCGCTGGTTTCCGCTACACAATTCCCTGAAAGCGATTTTTCTACAAATAAAGAGGTGGTGATATGATTATTTCAAGTTTATGAATAATCATAGGTCTGATAATCATTGATTTAAAAAAAATATCTTATACCTTTGAAAGGTCAATCAAAAACACTTACACAATATGGCCTTGACAAAACAATATCTCAAAAGCAAACCTGTTTGCAAAGTGACGTTTTCCCTGCCAGCCGAAGCAGTTAATGACTCTAAGGAAGTAGCTCTGGTGGGAGATTTCAACGAGTGGAATGCTGGTTCTGCTACTCCCCTCAAGAAGCAAAAAGACGGATCATACAAAACGACGCTCGAACTCGAACCCGGCAAGGAATACCAGTACCGGTATATCCTGGATGGATCAAAGTGGATCAACGATTGGGCGGCCGATAAGTATGTACCTTCGGGTAATTCCTCAGACGAAAACTCAGTGGTAGTTTTGTGAGGAATTAAAAAAAAACAAGCAAAAGCGGCGGGAGGTATCTTCCGCCGCTTTTTTATTGTCCGCTATTCGCCCCGTCAGCGGTCTATCCGCTCGCTGATTAGCCGCTACACGAATAGAATTATTGGCCCTGACTCCGATTCCAGAAAAAGTAGCAGGCTGCTCCTATGAGTGTACCCCAAAAATGCCTAGATTTAGGCTGAAAAAGCCTATAAAACCAATCAGCCGATGTCGTTCAGTCAGCAGGTGAGGGGAAAAACCTATTCGTTCCGGGATCTGAAAACACTCCTGGCCAAAGCCACTCCGCTCCGCTCGGGCGACGTGCTGGCCGGGGTAGCCGCCCACAGCTACGAGGAAAGAGTGGCCGCTCAGCTGATGCTGTCGGAAGTTCCTTTAACCTATTTCCTGGAAGAATTACTGATTCCCTACGAAGAGGACGAAGTAACCCGGCTTGTCATCGATACACACGACAAGGCCTCTTTCAAAACTGTTGAGCACCTGAGCGTGAGCGAGTTTCGGGACTTTTTGCTTCGGGAGGAGACTACCACTCTGCATTTGCAACAGCTGGCCTCCGGTCTGACGCCCGAGATGGTGGCGGCGGTGAGCAAGCTGATGCGCGTTCAGGACCTGATTACCGTCGCGGCCAAATGCGAAACCGTCACCCGGTTTCGAAACACCATCGGGCAGCGGGGACGGCTATCTACCCGGCTGCAGCCCAACCATCCGTCAGACTACTACAAGGGTATTGCCGCTTCCATTGTGGATGGCCTGTTTTACGGCAGCGGCGATGCCGTCATTGGCATCAACCCGGCCACCGACCACGTGCCCACGGTGCGGGGGCTGCTGGAAATGATCGAGGCCATCCGGGAGCGATTTGATATTCCTACCCAATGTTGCGTCCTCAGCCACGTAACAACCACGCTGCGGCTAATAGAAATGGGCGCTCCGGTAGACCTGGTGTTTCAGTCGATTGGCGGTACCGAGGCGCTCAATGCCTCTTTTGGCATCAATCTGGCGCTGCTGAAAGAAGCCCAGGAGGCAGCGTTGTCGCTGGGACGGGGCACAGTAGGCAGCAACCTGATGTACTTCGAAACCGGGCAGGGAGCGGCCCTGTCGGCCAACGCCCACCACGGGCTCGATCAGCAAACCTGCGAAGCCCGGGCCTACGCCGTGGCACGTAAGTTCAATCCGCTGCTGGTCAACACGGTGGTCGGGTTTATCGGTCCCGAGTACCTCTACGACAGTAAAGAGATCACCCGCGCCGGCCTTGAGGATCACTTCTGCGGCAAGCTCTTAGGTGTGCCGATGGGGTGCGACGTGTGCTACACCAACCACGCCAACGCCGATCAAAAC
>CATMVR010000211.1 GCA_950075905.1 uncultured Persicitalea sp.
TGCCGTTCATCCAATAATCCTCTTTGTAGACAACCAGATCTTTTTCACGTTTTTCAAACCCGCGCTTTCCAGCATTTCCACGGCATCGTTGGCCATATCTACCCGCATTTTTAGCTCGTTTTCTTTCAGTTCGGCATCAAACACAGCCAAAGGCATGCCCCACTTATCCTTTTCGGTCGGGTGCAGGTACATCCGGTTTTCGTGGTAGGGCAGGGTTTCGCCAAAGGCGCCGATGCCCATCTGCCAGTTGCCCGGCTCAGTCATTTCTTCCTTAAAGTCGGCCCCGAAGCTCAGCTCGGCGATACCCCGCTTCCAGTCTTCTCGGCTGCCGCGTCCCTGATAGCCAAAGCCGCGCAGGTAGTCGCGCTTGTCCTTACCGATGTTGCGGTAGCGCGGAATGTAAATACCATTGGCCCGGCGGCCGTAGTAGTACTTATCCAGATCGCCCTCCCAGTCGCCACTCGCGCCGGTGCGGAAGTGGTGGTCCATGAGGTTATGTCCCAGTTCGCCGGAGTCGTTGCCCATGCCATTGGGAAAACGGTTGGACGTAGAATTGAGCATAATGGCCGTAGAACCCAGGGTACTGCCGTTTACAAAGATGATTTTAGCGTTGTAGATCCGCTCTTCCAGCGTCACCGCGTCGATCACGCGCACGCCGGTGGCGCGTTTCAGGTTTTCATCGTAGATGAGGTTGGTCACCATCGAGTCGGGGCGCAGCGTCAGGTTGCCGGTTTTTGCGGCGGGAGGCAAAGTACACGACTGCGTGCTGAAATAGGCACCGTACGGACAGCCCAGTGAGCATTTGTTGCGGTACTGGCACGGGGCGCGGCCCACGCCGAGCTGCTCCTTGCGAGCCTCCGAGAGGTTGGCCACGCGGCCGATGGTCATATTCCGGCCGGGGAAGTTTTTCTCGATCCGCTTGCGGACTTCCTTCTCCACGCAGAACATATCCATGGGAGGCAGAAACTCACTATCGGGAAGCTGCGGTAGGCCCAGCTTTTCGCCCGAGATACCCGCATGCTTTTCTACGTACGAGTACCAGGGAGCAATATCCTTGTAGCGGATGGGCCAGTCAACGGCGATGCCTTCTTTGAGGTTGGCTTCAAAGTCAATGTTCGACAGGCGGTAGCACTGCCGTCCCCACATGATGGACTTGCCCCCCACGATGTTGGGCCGGTACCAGTCGAAGCGCTTTTCTTCCTTGTAGTTGGCGTCGGTATCCTTCATCCAGTACTTCTCGGTCATCTCGTTGTACGGATAATCGCGCGAAAGCTTGGGGTGGGTTTCTTTCTGTTCCTCGGTGAGCTTGCCGTTGTATTTCAGCTCCCAGGGAGCCTTGGTGGCGTTTTCGTAGCCAGTCACGTGGTCGAGCTGCTTGCCGCGCTCGAGCATCAGTACTTTCAGACCTTTTTCGGTCAGTTCTTTGGCAGCCCAGCCGCCAGATACCCCCGAGCCAATGACGATGGCATCGTAGGTCATTTCTTTTACTGCGTCTATATTGAGGTAAGACATTTTTAGGTTGTTAGCGGTTAGGTTATTAGCGATTAGGTCATTAGGTGTTAGGCTATTAGGTTAAGGTAAATGGCTGTTGGTTAGACGAATAGCTTAGTTTTTAAAACTAAGGACTAATTGCCTAATACCTAACAACCTAAAACCTAAATCGCCCAGCCTTTCTGGCCTTTCTTATAGGGGATACAGGCTTCCAGACGGCCGGGTACTTCCACGTACTCCAGGGCCTGGGTGGCACCGATTTCGGAAGTAAAGTAGCCGGTTACGGTTAGTTCTTTCATCCGGCGGAAGAATGCCTGATCCGACGTAGTGAGATTTTTCACCATACTGATTTTCTGGTCACCGTTCAGGCTCATAAAACCTTTCCCATGGGTACCAATGCACTCACTATCAAACTTGGCTAAGCCCGCGTAAAATTTCTTTTGATCGTCCATCGGGTAGCAGTCGCGCATGACGCGCACGATGAATTTTTCGGCACCGGCGGCCTTGGCACCGGGCGTAGAGGTAGTGGGAATGATGACATCGGCCACCTCGGCGAGCAGGGCTTCCTGCTGGGCGGTCACCTGTATGCTCTCGCCCAGATTGGTTTTCTGGCCGAGGATACCCGCCATGACCGGGGCCGAAAGCGCCCCTCCCATGAGCAAACTGATTCGTTGAACGGCTTCTCTGCGATTCATTGGGTTGTTGGGTTTATGTAAAGAATGTCAGGCATTGGCTGCCCGTATTGTTTTATCTCAATTCAATAGTTAATAAGACGTTAAACGAAAAGGTTTACCCTATTCCTATCCCCCCACCTGATGTTTTTCAATAAATTCTTTGAAAGACTTCTTATAGGTATCGCTTACCGGCAGAAAAGCCTTTCCGATCTGTACCTTCTCGCGGTCAATGGCGTCAATGGCCGCAAAGGCTACGATGAAGGAGTTGTGGATGCGGATAAACTGGTTTTCGGGCAGCTGGGTTTCGAGCGCCTTCATCGTTTGCAGGGTCACAATTTTTTTGTCTTTGGTGTAGATGCCTACATAGTCTTTGAGCCCTTCGATATAGAGAATATCACTTAGCTGAATTTTCACCAGCCGGGTACCATCCTTTACAAAAATGTAAGGACTAGCTGCTTCGGCGGTCGGGCTGGCTTCGGGCAGACTGGTAGCGGGGGGTGGGGAGGTACTTTTCAGGCGGGCCATTACTTTGCCCACCGATTTTAGAAAGCGTTCCAGCGTAATAGGTTTTAACAGATAGTCGGCTACGTCCAACTCATAGCCTTCGAGAGCGTATTCCGAGTAGGCCGTCGTAAGTACCACCAATGGTTTTTTTGGTAGCACTTTCAGAAGCGTGAGTCCCGTAATTTCGGGCATATTAATATCCAGAAACAGGATATCCACGGGATTTTCGCGCAGGACCTCGATGGCTACCAGCGGCGAAGCACAGGATTGGATCAATTGCAGGTCGGGCACCTTGGCCACATACTGCTCCATCAGCTTGCGGGCAAAAGGCTCGTCATCCACAATCACACAGGTATAACTCATGATAGTTCCAGGGTCAGTTGTACACGGTATTTTTGGGCTGTTTCATGTACTTCCAGCGTATGCCGATCGGGGTAGCTTAGTTCGAGGCGGCGGCGCAGGTTTTGCAGGCCAATGCCCGATTTCCCCTCGTGGTTTTCCTTTTGCGCAAGCCGGCTGTTTTCTACTGTGTAGCAACAGCGGTTGCCCTCCACCTCTATTTGGGCCTTTACCCACGCATTTTCTGCATTGCTGCTTACCCCGTGTTTGAAGGCATTTTCCAGAAAAGTAATAAAAAGGAAGGGTTCAATCATCACCGGAGCCGTATCGCCTTCTACTTCCAGACTGATGGGTACCTGATTGTCGAGCCGGAGCTGTTCCAGGCTGATGTAGTTCTCCATGTACTCAATCTCTTTTTTGAGGGGTACCTTCGGATGGTTGGAATCATAAATCATATACCGCATCATCTGCGACAGCTTGTCGATCACCACCGTGGTATTGGGCGATTGCGTAAAGGCCAGGTAGTACAGATTGTTGAGCGTATTGAACAGGAAGTGCGGGTTGATCTGGGCTTTCAGGAAGCGCAGCTCGGCCGTCAGTTTTTCATTTTCGATCTCTTTCTTACGCGCTTCGAGCTGAAACCAGTCCTCGGCAAAGCGCAGCATTCCGATAAAAATGACAATAAACACTACACTTGTGGAATGCTGCACGATAAAGCGGGTAGTATACAGAAAGCCCGCCCGGCTGTTTTCATCACCTCCATAGATCACCCGCTTGATGTAAATGTGGAAAACAATAGTCAGCACGAGTGGTACAATGAATTCGAGCAGATAGCGCCCTAAGTTTTTATGCTTAAGAAAGCGTGGAAGGAAGTAGAAGTAGTTTAGGTAGGCAATTGCCGCCATGATGAGCACGTGCGTGCTGGCATCCAGGAAGGCCCGGGAAAGGATAACGTCCTGCCCGCGGCGGGCGTAGGTGATCTGGTAAAAAAAGAACGAAAAATACAGCCCCCAAAATGAGAGATGCAGTAAGAGAATACGGGAACGTTGCTGCAAGGCTGCCATAGGAAATGCACCGGACGAAACGGCACGTAGAAGCATGACCGGAACGAGTAAGGAAGCTCTGCCCCCCTTCCGGTACCAGGGACTGAATCTTTTACCAAATCTCCAAAATCTTTGCCCTTGAATGCAAGTTTTTACCCGGAAAGTTCTGCAATAGTACCCCGCTATTCGACAACTCCCCCCTTTGCTTCGATAACCCCCCCGTTTTCTCCTATAATCGGACCTTTCCAGCAAAAAAGTACAAAAATAGGTTTCTGTCGAATGATTCGCCTAAATGGTCTATTCTTTAAAATTGAGTCATTTTTTCGTGGTTGTTTTGTATCGATACTAAAAAGCAGACGGTATACAACATCGAAATATCACATTTTTACGCAAGCAATACCATGAAAAAGAACCTACTCCTGATCCTTACCTTACTACTGGGCGGCTATGCAGCGCAGGCACAGTTTCCGGGTGGTATGGGTCGGCCCCAGTCGGGTGATGGCAACGGCCGCCCTCGCAGTGAAGCTGCCCAACCCCAGGGTTTTGAAATTTCTACCCCCAAAGGCAACTCTAAGATAACCGGGTACGTGGTAGACTCCTCCCTGACAAGCGCGGTGGAGTACGCTACCATTGCTCTTTTTGACAAAGCTACCCAGAAACCCGTTGACGGCACGGTGGCCGACGAAAAAGGGAAGTTTTCACTAACCAAGATCGCCGAGGGTGAGTATTACATACTTGTACGGTTTATTGGCTACGGGGATAAGAAAATATCCGACATCAAGATTAAAAAAGGGGATGACCTCGACCTGGGCGTCATCAAGCTCTCTACCAGCACCATTCAGCTGGATGCCGTGACCGTTACCGGCGAGAAATCGCTGATCGAAGAAAAGGTAGACCGCCTGGTGTACAACGCGGAGAAAGATCTTACCGCCCGGGGCGGCGATGCCGCCGATATTCTGCGCAAGGTACCTATGCTGGCCGTGGATTTTGACGGAAACGTAACCCTGCGGGGCTCCTCCAACCTGCGGGTGCTGATCAATAACAAGCCCTCTACTATTATTGCCAGTAGCATTGCCGACGCCCTGAAAATGATTCCGGCCGACCTCATCAAATCCGTAGAGGTGATCACTTCGCCATCGGCCAAGTACGACGCCGAAGGGTCGGGTGGTATCATCAACATCATTACCAAAAAATCGACCATTCAGGGCGCTACCCTGAGCCTGGATACGGGCACCGGTCTGCGGGGCTCCAATCTGGGCCTGAACGGCAGCCTGCGTACCGGCAAACTGGGCGTAACGCTGGGCGGCTACGGCCGGGCATTTTACAACAAGGCTCTGGTAGAAATGGACCAAAGTACCCTTCGCAACGGCAATAGCATTCTGACAAAGCAAACCGCCGACGCCCACGATTTTGGCATGTTTGGCCGCTACAACCTGGGCTTCGACTACGACTTGGGCAACAACCAGTACCTCACCGCCGGTGTCAACTACGGTACCCGTAACTTCTCCCGCGACCAGGACTACACCACCCGGTTGTTTACCGACGACGTGCTAAGCTCAACCGCTTACCGCAATGTAGATAGCCGCGATGCCTCCAATACCGTAGACCTGAACCTCGACTACGTCAAGACCTTTAAGCCCGGCCAGGAGTGGTCGGTATCCACCCTGTACAGTGTCAGCAACCTGACCAACAACTTCAACGCCGACCTGCTAAGCGGCTCACAGGAGTTGACCGGACGGCAGAAAAACCTGAACAGCAACATAAACAAGGAGATTACGCTACAAACCGACTACGTGAGCCCCATCGGCAAAAAGCAGCAGATCGAGTTTGGGGCCAAAGGCATCCTGCGGGAGGTAAACAGTAACTTCCGCTACCAGATCGCCGGAGCAACGGGCCCCTTCGTCCTGGACCTGCGCAACCCGGCCGGTTTGCTCAATTACAACCAGAACATTGGAGCCGGTTACCTGTCGTATACGGTATCGCTGCCTAACAAATACACCCTCAAAGTAGGGTCGCGCTTTGAGCATACCCTGATCGACGCCAACGATCAGGAGCGGAACATCGACATTCCGTCGTACTCCAACCTAGTGCCCAGCGTCAATATTTCGAAGAGTATCGGGAAAGGTTCTATGCTGAAACTGGCCTACAACAAGCGGATTCAGCGTCCGGGATTGCAGCAGCTGAACCCCAACTTCAACGCCGCCAACCCGCAGAATATCAACATCGGTAACCCCAGCCTGCGCCCCGAACTGACCGACAACTTTGAACTGAGCCTGAGCTCATCCATCAAGAAAACCTACCTGACCGTGGCCCTGTTTGGCCGGCAGACCAGCAACGCCATTACCCGCATCACGATGCCTTCGGATACCCAGCTCGGGGCCGTGATCACTACCTACCAGAACATCGGTAAGGAGCAGACCTACGGCGCCAACGTATTCGGCAACGTATTCCTGACCCCCAAGTGGACTCTCAACGGCGGCGTAGACATGTACTACAACTACCTGGAAGGCCGTCAGATGGGCCTGTCGGGTCTGTCAGAAATGGTGAGCAACTCCGGCTTTGTAATCGGTGGCCGCGTGCAGACCCAACTTATGCTACCCAACGGCTGGGGACTACAGGCCTTCGGGGGCTACCGCGGCAACCGCGTACAGCTGCAGGGAGCGCAAAGCGGCATGGGCATGTACTCGCTGGGTGTCAGGAAAGAATTCGCCAACAAGAAGGGGAGCCTGGGTCTGGCCGCCGACAACTTCTTCGGCGGCATGAGAATGAAAACTACGCTCACCTCTCCCACCTTCAACCAGGTATACGTAAACAACATCTACAACCAGAACGTCAAACTGACGTTCAGCTACAAAATTGGTAAGATGGCCCTGGTAGAGAAAAAGAAAACCCGCGGCGTGAAAAACGACGACGTCATGGGTGGAGGCGAGAACAACTAAGATCTTTTAAATAGGTAAGGTAATGCTTAGAAGACCATCAAGGGATGGTCTTCTTTTGTTTTTGACCTCTGCCCTACCCGGCTTTTGAAACAGAATACCCCTTGCTTTTGTTAGCCACATATAATCATCAACCTGTTTTTTACATGAACTTATATAAATCCCTTGCTGCCGTGGCCCTGGGGGTACTCCTGGGCGCCGCCTCCTGCAATTCTTCGGGTGGTCAGGCCAATACCGACAGCAGCGATGTGCGCGAAGTAGCCATTCAGGCACCCGCCGGACAAGCCACCGCGGCTTTTGCCTCTGGCTGTTTCTGGTGCGTAGAAGAGATATTTGAAGCCGTTGTGGGCGTCGACTCCGTTATATCGGGCTACGCGGGCGGCAATGTACCCAACCCCACCTACGAGCTGGTAAATACCGAAACTACCGGCCACGCCGAAACCGTGCTCGTGTACTACGATCCGTCGGAGGTAAGCTACGAGGAATTGGTCCGGGTATTTTATCTCTCGCATGATCCCACGACCCTCAACCGGCAGGGCCCCGACCGCGGTACGTCGTACCGATCTATTCTGTTTTACAATACTCCGGAAGAAAAACAGACGGCCGAGCAAATTACCGCTCAGATGAACCAGGAGCGCTACAATGGCAAGATCGTGACCGAGCTCAAAAAGCTGGATACCTTCTACCGGGCCGAAGGGTACCATCAGGACTACATCGAGCATAACCCGGGCAACCCCTACGTGCAGAATGTATCGATCCCGCGCTTCAATCGCTTTAAGGAAACCTACAAAGGCAAGCTGAAAAGCGAGTAAGCTGGTGATCGGTTATTGGTTGATTGGCTATCTGTCTGTTGTGATAAAACCTGAGTACTTTCAGTAAAAACCAGCTTTGCCTGGCTACTTCATCAATAAAACATGAGTCATCCCGAACTTTGTGCGAAGTAAACCCAAAGGGCGAGGGAAATAGCGGCTCTCAACCTGTAAA
>CATMVR010000212.1 GCA_950075905.1 uncultured Persicitalea sp.
ACATTGGGACCGGTCACGAACATATAGCTGGTATTCTCTACCATCATGATAAAATCTGTGATGGCGGGCGAGTAAACGGCTCCCCCGGCGCATGGTCCCATGATGGCCGAAATCTGGGGAATAACTCCCGAAGCCAAGGTGTTGCGGTAGAATATATCCGCGTAGCCCGCCAGCGAAAGTACCCCTTCCTGAATACGGGCACCGCCGGAGTCGTTGAGGCCCACGATGGGCGCGCCGTTTTTAATGGCCAGGTCCATGATCTTGCAGATTTTCTCAGCGTGGGTCTCCGACAGCGAACCGCCAAATATTGTAAAATCCTGGGCAAACACGTAGGTGAGCCGGCCACCCACCGTGCCGTAGCCCGTCACCACGCCATCGCCGAGGTAGTGCTCTTTATCAAGGCCAAAATCTTTGCTACGGTGCATCACAAACTTACCTATTTCTTCAAAGGAGCCTTCGTCCATAAACAGTTCCACCCGCTCGCGGGCGGTGAGTTTGCCTTTTTTGTGCTGGGCTGCTATGCGTTTTTCGCCGCCACCCAGCAGGGCTTCCGCGTTTTTACGGTCCAACTCCTGATTTCTCTGCGATGCTAGCGATACTTCTTTCATACGGTATAATCTGGTAAATTTGACTGGGGTTTAGCAAGGAGGTTCTTATAATTCCTTGTACTTTTACTTTGTCTCACTCGTAAAAATCAGGGCAATTTACAGAATCGACGCATTATTGCAACATCCGGTATGGCAAGGCATCTCTCTTTCGCGGTAGTTTTGGTACTCATCTTGCAGGCCTACGGGGCGTGGGCGCAGCCCACCGGCGGTCGGGCGGGCCTTACCTTTCTGCAGATACCGGCCGATGCCCGCTCGGCGGCCCTCGGCGGCCGGCATCTGACCCTGCCGGGGCGGGAATCCAGCCTGTTTTTGCTGAACCCTACTCTGCTCGATTCATCCAAAAACCAAAGCCTGAGCCTGTCGCTTCTGCCCTACCTGGCCGACACCCGCCTGATCAACCTGAGCTACGCGGCATCCTTCAAAAAAATAAATGGTGTCTGGGCTGGGGGCATTCAGTATTTCAACTACGGCACCATTTCCCAAACCGACGACCTCGGCAATACTACCGGCGAATTTAGAGCAGCCGACTACGCACTTTCGGTGGGGTACGGAAACACCATTCAGAACATTACCATCGGCGGGTCGGTAAAATGGGTAGGGTCTATGGTTGAAAACTACCAGCTGTGGGGAGTAGCCCTGGACTGGGGGGCAACCTTTCGCCATCCAAGGCGGGACCTCACCGCGGGCTTTGTGGTGAAAAACCTGGGCTTTCTGACCCAAAACTACGGGGGTGGTGAGACTCCGCCCCTGCCGTTTGACATCCGGCTCGGACTAACTTTCAAGCCCGAGTACATGCCCCTGCGTTTTTCGCTGACCGCCCATCATCTCAATGCCTTCGATATGGTGTATAACGACCCGGCCCTCTTTTTGGACTTTGATGCCAACGGCAACCGGGTACCCCGGAAAGTCACACTACCCGAGAAGCTCTTCCGGCACCTGACGCTCGGGGCTGAGGTGCTGATACACCCCAATTTCCGGCTCATGGCGGGCTACGATCACCTGCGGCGGCAGGAGCTACGACTACAAACCCGCAACAGCCTGGAAGGGATATCTTTTGGGGCCTGGCTACGGGTCAAACAGTTTGAATTTGGCTACGGCAGGGCGCAGTATACTCCCGGACTGGCCATGCATACATTCAGTGCCCATGTACAATTTCTGAAACAGCACCCCTAATAGTAAACGGGAATGGCTTTTTTGGTGTTAAAATGATTAATCTACATTTTGAATTTAATAACCCACTCATGACTGAACACTTAGATCGCCTGACACCCCGGCAGATTGTTGCCGAACTGGATCAATATATCATCGGGCAGCACGACGCAAAACGCAATGTAGCCATCGCGCTGCGCAACCGCTGGCGCCGGATGAACAGCCCCAAGGAAATTCAGAGCGATATCATACCAAATAATATTCTGATGATTGGCGCCACGGGCGTTGGTAAAACCGAGATTGCCCGGCGGCTGGCCAAAATTGCCGATGCGCCCTTTGTGAAGGTAGAAGCCTCCAAGTTTACCGAAGTTGGCTACGTGGGCCGCGACGTGGAGAGTATGGTACGCGACCTCGTAGACCAGTCGGTAGGGATGGTGAAAGCCCAGAAAAAGGAAGAGGTAAAGAAGCGCGCCGAACAACTGGTGGAAGACCTGATTCTGGACATTCTCATTCCTCCAATGCATCCTACCGGCCCTTCTGGTGTTGGCTTTGGCAATGGCTCCGGTTCTACGGACAAAATGCCCGAATCGGACCAGGAGCTCAATCAGGGTACCCGCGAGCGCTTTCGGGAGAAAATCAGAAATGGTGAGCTCGACAACCGCAAGATCGAGATTGAGGTACAGCAGAATGCCTCTCCCAACGTGGGGATGATCGGCGGTGCCATCGACGACGTTTCCATGATGAATATTCAGGAGATGATAGGCAATATGATGCCACGCCGGGGCAAAAAGCGGAAAGTAACCGTGGAAGAAGCCCGGATAATTTTGCTCGAAGAAGAGGCCTCCAAGCTTATCGACATGGACGAGGTGAAGTCTGAGGCCATTCAGAAAGCCGAAAATCTGGGAATTATTTTTATCGACGAAATCGATAAAGTAGCTTCTAACCGCTCGGGCGGAGGTGGCCCTGACGTAAGCCGCGAGGGTGTGCAGCGCGACCTGCTCCCCATTGTGGAGGGCAGTGCCGTCAACACCAAGCACGGCATCATCAACACCGACCACATTCTCTTTATCGCCGCCGGCGCTTTCCACGTAGCCAAGCCCTCTGACCTTATACCGGAATTACAGGGTCGTTTCCCGATCCGGGTGGAGCTGAAAAGCCTTACGCAGGACGATTTCTACCAGATTCTGAAAGAACCCAAAAACGCGCTGACCAAGCAGTACGAAGCGATGCTACGTTCGGAGGAAGTGGAGTTGCAATTTCAGGATGAGGCCATCCGGGAAATCGCCAAAATTGCCTTTGAGGTAAACAGCGAGGTCGAAAACATCGGTGCCCGCCGCCTGCAAACGGTGATGAGCACGCTGTTGAATGACTTCATGTTTGATATCCCCGACGTGATCGGTCCCAATGCCCACGTCGTCGTCACCCAGGAAATGGTCCAGGAAAGACTGTCCAAACTAGTCCAAAACCGCGACCTGAGCCAGTTTATACTTTAAAAGTAGTATTACCAATGAGTGAATGATAGAATGAGTGAATGATAGAATAAATGGACTATTCACTCATTCTATCATTCTAACATTCTATCATTAATAAAACAGCCACTCCAACGCCTTAGGGAATTCTTCGCCCCAGCGTTCTTCGCGGTGGTGGCCCTGCGGGTCAATTTCCAGTTGCAGCTGCACCCGGTCGTAGCCGTACCCCTGCTTTTGGAGCGTCTTATGGAATTTTTCCAGATTCTGGACCATATTGGCCCCTTCACGATTGCCACCGTAGAGGTACATTCGGCTTTCGAATGGCTCAAAAAAATGGATCGCATCAAAGAATATTTTCGGCGACAGCCACAGCGAGGGTGAGAAAATCATCTGTTTGCCGAAGACATCCGGATGCATCAGACCCGCATACGCCGCCAAAAGTCCCCCGAGCGAGCTACCACCGATCCCAGTATGCAGCCGGTGCGGCATGGTGCGGTATTTGAGGTCTACCTCTTTTTTCAGGGTATCGGTTATAAATTTCAGAAATTCTTTCCCCCTCCCTTTGCCAGATTTGGGATTGTCGTAGGGAGAAAACTCCTTGATGCGGTCCTTATCTCCGTGATCAATCGCCACGATGATGACATTGCCCCGGTCGCGGGAAGAAAGCACTGCCAGCTTGCGGTCAATGCCCCAGGTACCATAGTCGGACCCTACCCCAAACAAATTTTGGGCGTCAGTCATGTAGAGCACCGGGTACCTCCGGCGTGGATGCTCGTAGTAGTCGTACGGCAGCAGTACGTACACTTTCCGCTTCTTATTCAACTGCGGCATCGCAAACTCCTCGGAGAGTACCTCCACAATGGGCATGAAGCCCGTGTTGAGCGAGACCCCGTTGCGACGCCAGTGGGGTACGTAGTCTTCCCTGCTTTTTTTGGAAGTAGAGAGGGTACGGTTCAGCGGTGCGTTGCCATCGCTGGTAAGCTCCACCTGATCCCAGCCGCCGCGGGTGTACTTGTATTCGATCACCTCGGGGAGTTTCAGATCTTCCGGAAATACAAACTCATAGTGGTTTGGCCCCACGCGTTCCATCCTGAATCTTTCCAGATCAGGAAGCCAATCACAAAAGTTGCCCGATACGTACACCGGACGGTCATCAATTACGGGCGTCTTTAATTCAAGTTTTACTGTTTCTGTTAGGGAGGGCACTGCAATTTCCATTCTTCATTTGGGTTAATAGTACCTGAGCCCATACAGGCTGAGGTAGTGTCAGGTATACTTTGCTATCAGTTCAATAAATTCAAAGGCAAAATCATGTTTCTCGTCTTTGGGGTGAAAGGCACTCGCCCGCTCTTCCCACATCTCGGGGTCTTTAATTTCGAAAAACGTGTCGCCGTTTACTTCGGTGTGTACGCGGGTCAGGTACATAGTATCCACGATGCGCTGGCTCAGGGCCTGCCGGTAAATTTCGCCACCACCTACTATAAACACTTGCCCTGTATTCTCATTTCTTGCCAGTTCAATCGCTTCTTCCAGGGTGGCAGCCAGCAAAATTCCTGCCGTTTTTTTATCAGTCGACCGGGTCATGACGATGGTTGTACGCCCCGGCAATGGCCGCCCGATTGACTCAAACGTTTTTCGGCCCATGATCATGGGGTGACCCATAGTGAGCGACTTAAACTGCTTCAGATCGTCGGGTAGACGCCATATCAGCTTATTATCTCGGCCAATGACACCGTTTTGGGATACTGCAACCAGAATAGAGACCTTCATGGGTAATAACAATCGATAAGAATCCTTTTTTACCAGGATTCCCCTAGTAAATACATTACAAGGTATTATTGTTCAATAAGGTTTAAACAGAAAGCAATCAAGTCTACACAATTCTGCCCCAGGTAGATTAAATAAAGGGTCAAAATTAAAAATTTTTACTCATTCAGAAGCGATATCCCCGCAATAAATCCTGTATGGGCATTCGGCGCTTCCCTTCCATTTGTATGTCACTTACTGATAACCAGCCGTTTGTAGCTCTAAATCGCAAATAGGTTTTCTGGTCGGTTTGGAAGGTACCGGGGGCAGGATCATCCTCGGGGGATATGGCTGATCCGTCAGGAATAGTTGTAACCTCATATATCTTACAAACCAGGCCATTGAGGGTTGTCCAGGCGGCCGGATAGGGTGCCAGGCCCCTGACAAAATTCCGAATTTCTTCGGCTGGACGATTCCAGTCTATTTCGCAATTTTCCCTAAACAACTTCGGAGCTTTTTTCTCTTCCGCTACCTCAGCCTGCGGAATCTGCGGATACTCCCCCCGTTGAATTGCTTCCACCGTCTGCACCACTAGTCCGGCGCCTTTGTGCATCAGACGCTCGTACAGGGTACCGGCGGTATCGTCCTGATAGATGGGCTCTTTCTCCTGAAAAATAATCTTTCCGGTATCTATTTCTTTTTCAATGAAGAAGGTGGTCAGGCCTGTTTCTGATTCGCCACGTATGATGGCCCAGTTGATGGGGGCCGCTCCCCGGTAGTCGGGCAGGAGCGATGCGTGCAAATTGAAAGTACCCAGCCGGGGCATACTCCATACCACTTCGGGCAGCATGCGAAATGCCACTACCACCTGCAAATCGGCGTTGAGATGCCTGAGACTATCCAAGAACTCCGGGCTTTTCAGCTTTTCGGGCTGCAAAACAGGGATATTCTGAGAAACAGCGTACTCTTTCACCGGCGATTGCGTCAGTTTGAGGCCACGCCCCGAAGGCCGGTCGGGCGCGGTAATGACTGCCACCACATTCTGATTATTCTCTACCAGCGCCCGTAGGGCGGGAACGGCAAACTCGGGAGTTCCCATAAAAATAATTCGCAACGAATCTGACATTTTTTTCAGTTGAAATTCGAAAGTAGTCTTGTTAGCATCTGCAAATATTGTTAATTTTGTGATCCTAGATTGGACTATGAGACAATTTTTCCGATACGGCTTCCCAACCGAAGAGACCTGAGATCACTCCTGCGAGTGATTTTTTTTCTCCCATGAACGGTCGGCACGCCGTTCTTTTTTGTTTTACAGACCCTTACTTTTCAAAAATTTTATTACCATTAACGAATATCTGACCCATGGCAAAGATTTCATACTACACGGAAGAAGGCTTAAACAGGCTGAAAGCCGAGCTGAACGAAATGAAAACAAGAGGCCGCACCGAAATTGCCCGTCAAATAGCCGAAGCCCGCGACAAGGGCGATCTGAGTGAAAATGCCGAGTACGATGCCGCAAAAGACGCGCAGGGATTGCACGAGATGAAAATTGCCAAGCTGGAAGAAATTCTCTCCAACGCCCGCATTCTGGACGAATCGTCTATTGACACTTCGTTGGTAGCTGTACTCTCTACCGTACAAATCAGAAACAAGAAAAATGGCGCGGTGATGAGCTACATGCTGGTTTCGGAAGAAGAAGCCGACCTCAAAGCCGGCAAGATTTCGGTAGGCTCCCCCATCGGAAAAGGTCTATTGGGAAAAAAGATAGGCGAGTTCGCCCAGATTCAGATTCCCGCCGGCGTGGTGGAGTTTGAGATTCTGGATATCAGCCGGGGCTAAAAAAGCTCTGCCAGCGCCAAAAACAGCTTATTAAACCAAAAAATGCAGTATGGAAAGCCATACTGCATTTTTTGGTTTTTTGAGAAAGGTACCCCCTACTTGATTCTGAACTGCTTGTCGTCGATGCCCTTATTGAGCTTAATGGATGAGGTCTCCATGTTCATTTCAAACTGGCCGAATTTCTGGCTCCGGCTATGCGGAAACAAAATGCCGCCCACCGGCTTGTAATCTCCGTAGCGAACCTTCACTTCGGACTTACCCCGGGGAGTTTCGGTAGTAGCGCTTCGCATCACTTTCAGGCCCGACTCCTTGTCGAAGTAATCGTACCAGGTAGTACCGTTGGCGGCATACTCTACCTTGTAAGCATCCTTCTCGTCTACTTTTTCGATTCCGGCGAGTTTTCTCTCCACCTTCAGCGTATCGTAATAAAGCTCAGGGAATGGGTGATTTTGCAAAAACTCCTGAAAGGCTTCCTGGCCCTGCTTGGTGGTCTGCTGCCCACGCATGCTGCGCGAGAGCGTCGTACCATCGTAAATGGTTCCTCCGGCTTCATTGCCCATCATGTAAGACACCTGCTTGAACTTGTTGGGCATCTTGAGCCGGGTTTCCATTTCGAGGGTACGTCCCTGCATGTCGGCGGTCATGTTTACAGTCATGTCCTGAATGCCGCGCAGCTTTTCGCGGCCACCCACGGCGGCCAGGTAGCGGTCTACCACGGCGTTGGCGTCGGCAAGTTCCTGGGCCAGGGATGCACCGCTCAGCAGTAGGCACAAAATAAGTCCAGAAAAGAGGGTACGTAAATGCATATCTGATTGGTTATGTTGAGGATGATTTGGGGCTGAAATTAAACAATGGATGTCAGAAAAAAAGCTTCTTATCCAAAATTTAACTTCGCCCCTACCCCACTGAAAATCAGAACATCAGCAAATACACCCCAGCCCCCGCCAGGTAGCCAATCAGCGCCAGAAAAGTGATGCGCTTAATGTACCAGATAAAATCCAGCTTTTCGATGCCCATTACCGCCACGCCGGCCGCCGAGCCGATAACGAGCATACTTCCCCCCGTACCGGCACAGTAGGCCATAAACTCCCACAGCTTGTGGTCGGTGGGGTAAACGTTCAT
>CATMVR010000213.1 GCA_950075905.1 uncultured Persicitalea sp.
ATTTGTCAGGATGGATACCGGGAGTACGTACTCGGTTCGCTCATGTCATACTGCCGGTCGATTCTGAGTTTTCACCCTTTGTGCCGAAATCTGATGCGGGATTATGCCGAAGGGCAAATTTACTCCAACTTCAAACTGAATGCATTAAATGCCCTGCCTGTAGTTCCCCAGTATCTAACCCGGCTACCTAGCAGTTCAACCGTCAATACGCCAACATTTGACTGGCAGGCCCCCATATGCGCCGACTGGTATCGGGTTCAAATAGCCCATGACAAGGATTTTACCCAGTTGCTCGCAGATACCCTGGTACGGCAGTCATTGTACCGATCTACCGGCCTGGAGGAGGGGAGCTACTATATCAGAGTGCAAGCGGGCAATGCCCTTGGCGGCAGCTCCTGGTCGGTTTCCGAATTCTTTACGGTTCCCCCGTTTTCCGGGAATAGCTCATCGCCCCTGCTCCTCAGTACCAATCTGCAAGCTGACAAAAGTATTTCAGGTAGTTTTATTTCGTATAATGGTGTAGACAAGTACGAAGTAGAAGTGATCTGGGAATACGCCACGAGTAGCTCCCTTTTTTTTGAATTTGCAGCCACGGCTAGTTCTTTACAGACTTTCAGAATACCTTATACCTGGTATGCGAAAAATGGAAACTACTATCTTCGGCTGCGGGTGCGGAAAAACGATGTGTGGAGCCGGCAATCAGCCAGATATCTGCTGCAGGTACCCTATATGAACGATTTTGCTCCGCAGACTCCGCTCGACAAAATATCCAGTGAACCTATTCTGGCTACCACCATTCAGCGCCCTGGCTACACAGATAAAAACGAAATGGTGGAGTACATTGAAATTTCTACCAGTTCGGCTTTTAAAAATATCGTGTACCGAGATTCTTCGTTTTACAACCGGTTGAATATGCAGCCGAAGCAGCGTAACGTCTTTCTCCCGGTCCTGGAAGAAAACTCAGACTATTTTGTCCGCACCCGCCTTCAATGGCAAGCCGATGTTTTTTCGCCCTGGAAAAGTACGCAGCTGCATACCGGCTTTCAGGATCGTAGGTTCCAATACCTGGGTACTATACACCCAAATCTGACCAATCTTATTGACGAATACACCATCAGGAATCTACTGTATGTGGCCAATGGCGTGGTGTATGTGGCCAACGGTACGCAGGGCTTTTATTCGTCCACTGATCTTAAAAAGTGGCAACCCTTTACGCCCATTACCACCAACGGAAAGAGTCCGCAGCAGCTAAACGGATTTGGGATAGGGGAGAACGGTGATGTGTATTTGTTTGATAACGGCAATGTGCTGGTGCAGAAGATAGGCGACACTTTTACTACTATTTATCCACCTACAGCGTTCTATGCCTCTTTCTGGAAATCCCAGATTCAGGTGACTGAGAGAGCAGGGGTCTTTTTCAGTATGGGTTCCAAGGGAGTAGGTCGTTACTACCAGAAAAACTGGGAAATCTACGATTTTAGGGTATTGGGTGCGAGAGAACCCCGCCATTTGGCTAAGCGCTCAGAAGACGAAGTATGGGTGCTGATGGAAGGGGGGGGGATATGGGCATACCGGGATAATAAATGGGCGCTGCAAACCCTGCTGCCAAACCCGGAGGGCACGACAGGAATGGCATTTGATCGCGACCGGATATGCCATGTATACGGCACTTTCGGCATCCGGCGGTTAAATCCGGCAACCTGGGAGTGGGAAAGCATTGCTTCTTTTTCCGGAACGACGGTTCAGAAGGTTGTTTTCGATAAGCAAAATCAGTTGTGGGCATCCCTGTACAACCTCCCCGGACAGGGGGGGATGCCTACCCAACTGCTGAAAATGAAAGACAGGGAAGTTACGCTCTATGCTGATGGATTAAACTTCCTCAAAGAAAGCTTCGACATCGCATTTTTTAATGATCAGTTACTGATCATCACTAACGGTGGTGAGCTCCACATGTTCGATGAAACGCGTATTCAGCGGTTCACGCCCAAAAACAGCTATTGCGTCGGTGAGCAATTATCGGTACAGCTGGCGACCAATTCGACTTACGGTGCAGAAAATCAAATAGATATTTTGTTGCACAGCGAAGCTGATGGCCAAACAAGGGCTTTTTCCATTGCCGAATTTAAAAATAATGAAGTTGTACTGACTCTGCCCGATACGTTGACTCAGCAACGTTACCGGCTCAGTACCAAAACTACCGCACCAGCTATTCAAACCGGGCAGAGCGCCGATTTTATGGTATATTCCCTTCCGTCCGCAAAGATTACTCTCCTGGAAAAAAATCAGTTTTCAAAAGTTCTGGTAGCAAACGAAGGACCGGACTATTCCTATCAATGGTTTCTGAATGGGTCTGCCATTGGCGGAGCCACAGGAAAAACATTCATCCCCGACCGTTCAGGTACCTACTCCGTAACAATTACTAACGCGGGCGGCTGTAAAAGCAGCTCTGAGGTGCTCAACGTTGAGTTGGATTTTCCCGCCGAGATTACCTTGCTGCAGAATGCACCAAATCCAGTTGGCCTCGCAACGGAGATAGCGTTTTACCTGCCAAGTCCCCAGCAAATTTCGCTCAGCTACTATACGGTGCTGGGGCAGAAACTTGGGCAACTCAGCGAAGGTTTTTTCCCCGCAGGCTGGCACATAGTAAATTTTGAGGGAACCTCCCTGGCACCCGGCCTGTATATCTATCGCCTGGACGCCGAAAATTTCTCAAAATCCTTAAAAATGAAGAAATAGCCCCGGCCTCAGGTTCATCCGATACGATCTGTAAAGTTTAATCCTTGCAGTAACGCCACGTTTTGAATATACTGTCAGACAGGTAATCTAAGCAGCTTCGCGTTCCCGGCTTCCAATACGAGTATTGAAAGCACCAAACAAGGTTTCAAAAAATCCGGGTTGGGTAGGTACATAGCAGAAGTGGCGGTCGGGTTCGGCCATCTGATCGTAGTACAGGGGCACATTGCAAACATGCTCGCTGGTAGCGATGAGGCTATTGAGACCGGTGGCAACAACTTTCCATAATTTTACATCTTCGCCTACGCTGTGGCGATAATAGAATCGGTCGCCGGGTTGGAGTTCGTATGGTAACTTCATCATGACTATTGGTTTGGTGAGAATAAGTATTTATTGCAATTATTATTACTTAGTTTGTATGGAAGGATTATTAGTTTATCCCAAAATGCACAACTTCGTGCCAACTCCACTCAACGCTCTCCCAGTGGTTTTTTAGAAGTTTCCTCTCTGGGAGATTCCTGCTAAATCTCCTTACTATACTACAATTTATAAAAAATGTTCCAGCGATGAACATTTTCCAATATAGGTCGATGTTTAGGGGGTATCTCACTTATTATCAATCAAATATGAATTTTTAGGTATTGCATGATAGCCTGTTAATACAGTGCCAGGCTCAATAAATGATCCAAATTGCCTAATGTTCAGTGCGAAATCATTGATAGATTGTAGATTTTATTCAACATCTTTTAGAAAAATACCGATCCAGGCATGTCTTTAGTGAGTCCTACTTTTTTCTTAGAATTTTACGGGAATTGGTAGTGTATATTTTTTTGAGGGTAGACGAGCTTAGGGCTAAGCCATACAAAGGCCAGTGATAGGAGAATCGGCCGTGTTCGTAGAAATGTTCATCTGCCGATTCCAGAATCCGGAAGGTGATTCGATACATCGAGGGATCCATCCCCATGTCGGTTCCGTACACGATTCGGTCGGCGTATTTTTCCATAAATGCTTTGGCAAATCGAGGAATGGGAGCAAACTCCCCATAGCGGGCGGCCACATCGGCGTACAAGTTGGGGTATTTATCAAATAAGTTGGCCAGTTTGCCCAGATCAGAGTTGCAATTGGCAAGGTGACAGGCAATGAACGTTGTTTTTGGGTTGTCGCGCACTGCGTTTTCCAGCGTAGCCACCAGCTGATCGTGATTCAGAATCCCCGCTTTGCTCATATCTACATTCCACTTGGCGGCGTTCATGAGACCATCGTTGGTAGAGTCGGGCTTTTGGTACATCCATTCGTCTTCGGCTACGTGAATGCTGATTGGCATGCCCAATTCGGCGCACCGGGTAAGCAGGGGCTTCATACGAGGGTCGTCGATGTGCATGCCGTAGCCGGGCGTAGGCTTGGAGTAGAGTTCCCCCAGACCTTTGTCTCCGAGCTCGCCCACGCCCCGGGCACCCATGCGGTAGCAGCGTTCGAGTTCGGCTACCGCCTTTTCGGCCCAGCCGGGTTGGTCGGCACCGGTGTAGTCAAAGCCGCACCACACCTCAAAACGGTCGGGGTATTGCGCGTACTTCTGTACGATCGCATCGAAGGCCTTCCCCGTGGAATACGACAGAATGACTGATTTGACAATGCCGGCCTCATCCATCGTTTTGATCCAGGCGGCAAGTTCTGCGTCGTTTTTGGCATAATCGTGCGCATGGAAGTCAATAACCGGAAAACGGGCTTTTGTAATATTCGATTGGGGAATCCGGTAGATAGACCGGGGACGAAAATCTTTGAGTTTGATATCTGTGGAGGTCTGCTTTTGGGCGAAGCTAGGCCCGGACAGGCTCAAAAGGCCGGTAAGAAGTACTAAAAAAAGGTAACGAATGCTCATAGGGGTCATTGCATAAAGGTTTAACGCCAGGTTTTTCCTTTATAAATAGCAATGACCCCTATTACTACTAGGTAACTACGGTGAAAATAGTTTATTTACCTAGTACCGATGCTTTCTGCCCTGAAAGTCAAACAGCTCCATTCGCTGGCCGGTAGCCCCTTTGACCAGGATAATCTTATCGGTTTGGGTGGTGTCGAGCCGTTGCCAGTACTCCGCATTTTTGGGCAGATACAGATTGGTGAGCTGCGCATCCATGATGGAGTAGGGGTAGTGTGTTTTCTCGATGGAATCGCGGGGATTCAGCTTGATGGAAGGGTACAGAATCGTATCGCCGGGCGTATAGAGTTCCTTTATTTTTTCGGCCGTCTGCAGGTAAGGGTTGGGCCCGCGAGGATTCACAAAGTACGTGTACTTGGGATCACGATCTTCGTAAATACGGAGAAGCAGGTTGCCCACAAAAAACAGTTGAATACCCAGCACCGCTCCGAGGATCACTCTGACTGCCGTCGGCGTTTTCCACCATTGCTGTAAGGCCATGGCTACGAAAATAATCGAGAACGGAAACGAAAAGCCCGAATACCGTTGGGTAAGCCCGTAGGTATGATTGTTCTTGAAGGCCATCAAAATCAAAAACAAAGTCGGCACGGTGGCCAGTATGGCCGTGAAGTACAACAAATGCCGCTGCTCTTTGACGGTATGCCGGCTCAGGAACAGTACAAGAAGGTATACAAAAGATGGCACAGCGGCCAGTACCACGTACTGCAGTCGCGGCACGGTGTAGAGCGGCATGCCCGCTACGAGTAGTAAGCCAAAGGCGCCCGCGAGCCAGAGGGGCGGGTTTTCGGCGCGCAGATAGCGCCGCAGTACCAGAAAGGCCCCAAAACCAAGCAGTAAGGCGAGGGCGATATTTCGAATGCCGAGGGTTTCGACCTGTCCTAATCCGTTGAAAATGATCAGCATATCGGCCCAGATTGGCAGGGATTTCAGGGTGACGTTGGCGAGCGTAGCTGGCAGAATGATAGCAAACTCGTTGGTATAGGGTGCCGTTTGGGCCAGACTCCGGTAGAGCTGCGCCTGGTAGGCCAGCGTCTGAAAAGTATACTTGCCTCCCCCAAATATAAACCAGAGCGACACCAGCCCGATGCCCACCGCAGTGGTAAGCGCAAAAGGAATCCATGCTTTAAGCGGTCGGACGAAGAGCAGTACATACAAACCGTGGGAGAGAAAGACCGTCAGAGTAAGGTAGTGCGACAGCAGACACAATACGAATGTAAGCCCGTAAGCCGCATAAAGTTTGCCGGCGGACCTGCCCTCGTAGCGCTTTTCAATAATGAGTAGAAACAGGTATGTGACCAGCAGGGTCAGAAAAAAGCTCATGGAGTAGTTGCGGGCCATGTGGCTGTACGCCACAAAAAAGGGTTCGATTGCTGCCAGAAAGGCGCTCAAAAGCGCCAGTTTCTCAGAGCGGAAGTGCCTTTTAACAAAAAGGTAGATCAGCCCAACAACCAGGGTACTAAACAGCACTGAGAGAAAGCGCACGGAAAAATCTCCCAGGCCAAACAGTTGCTGCCACACCCAGAGTATACCGTAGTAGACCGGGCTATTGCCGATGTCGCCCCGAATATTTGCCTCGATGAAGTCAGCGAATGTTTTTTCTTTCCAGAATTCGCGGGGGGTAAAGTAAGGCTTGCCCGGCTGAAAAAACACGTCCTTTTGGTTGGCACCCTCCATGGCAATTCCCTGCGAAATCACCATGGTATATTTTTCGTCCAGATACAGACCAAAAGTACCCGAGTGGTATACACGTAGTCCGAAAGCAAGCAGCAGGATCAGCCCGAGCTTTACTAGTTGTGGTATGTTCATAAAGAGGCAATACGAGTGTGACCAGAAGCTTCGACGCCGCTTACTGCTTGTTTTTTAACGAGCAGGAGATGATAAACTGGGCGGAGAAAATGTGCTTAAGGACAGGAACCTTTTCCAGAAAGGGTTGCATGGAATAGATCAGCTTAGCGGGGCCGTCAGGAAAGAAAAAGGGTACATACCCCACGTATGACCAATGGTCTACCACACCGCCCGCATTTTTGATCCAATTTTTTAGTTGCCATTGAAAAAACGACTGCTCCTCGTGCTCGATGTGGTACTTGGAAGTCTTTTCAATGAGTTTCAGGATCGGGTTGTTGCCGTTGGGCTCCATAATGATCAGGTGATCGGCCAGCTTGAAGGCGTTGCTGATGGCAAGTTGCTGATCCGACAAATGGTGCAGTACGCCCCGGATCACGGCCACGTCATACTTTTTGGGAGGAATGGGCAGATTGGGGTCCAGCAGGTTGAGTGTCTCAAACTTGACCTTGGGGTATTTTTTGCTGGCGGTTTCAATGGCCTTCTGGGCCGGGTCAAACCCAACTACGTCCAGGTGGGGAAAATTCTCTTTGATATTATTGGTGTACATGCCGTCACCACAGCCAATATCGATCAGATTTTTGTAGCTAGGCTTGATGAAACGAAATATCTCGTCGGAGATGCGCTTGTTGGCAACGTGCGAGGAGAAGGTCGCATTGGTGGTGTACAAAAAACCACCATTTTCATCGACATTCTCATTAAAAACGTTTACATTTTTTTTAAGTGTACTCTGCATAATCTCTGAGTCGTTGTAAATACCCCTGGAAGGCACGTGAATACTGTTTTTAAGCTTTATTAGTAAAAAATAGGCATAAGAAACTATCGTTTTCCCAAGGCTATGTAGTTGCTAATCAAAAAACGAAATTATGCAATCATTTTGATAAGCGCACACTTGTTTCCAGTCAAAGGGGATAATTTGAGATTTTTTTTGAAAAAGTACTACATTTTCCGGAGCAGATATAACTATTCCGGAATAAGGGCTAGATCAAATAGTGCAGTGCTTCTTGCTAGCGGAAGGAAGATACCGCGGCCTCTTCTACGAGCTTTTCAGCCTGCTCTTCGCCCAGATAACGGTCGATAAAATAGTGCGCTACATACAGCAGGGGGGTGGTCAGGATGGCAATGGCTCCCTTGTAAAGGTAGTTGACGGTACCCACCGCAAAGACCTGCCCCAGGCTCCAGTTGCCAAAAACATAGAAGGCAATCGAGATAACCACGAAACTATCTACCAGCTGGGAGAACATCGTAGAGCCTGTGGCCCGGAGCCAGATATACTTGCTACCCGTACGGCGGCGGAGCCACGTAAACACATATACATCGAGCAACTGCCCCAGCAAAAAGGCCGTGATGGAGCCGATCATGATGCCCAACCCCTGCCGGAAAATCCGGGAAAA
>CATMVR010000214.1 GCA_950075905.1 uncultured Persicitalea sp.
CCTGAATACTTTGGGCCACGATATCCAGAATGCCGGTCGTCTTTTCGGCCCAGTCTTTCAGGCGCTCGTTGTTATGCTCCTTGTCGCCCATCAACTTTTTGGACAGGTAGTCCATGAACGTATTGTGGTCGCCGTTCATGGCCGCTTTCAGGGCACCAAAGAAGCTATCGTTATTGGCCTTGCGCTCTTCCAGGGTTTTGCGCTCCACCTCCTTTTTGTCGGCCTGGTGGTTGGCGTTGGCCACGGCTTTTTCGGCCAGCATCTTATCGTCGATGGCTTTGGAGGTAGCGGCGTAGTCGGCATCGATCTGCTTCTTTTTCTCCGCATCGTCGCCGGCCAGTTTTTTCAGCTGCTCCGAGGTCTCGTATGCTTTCTGACGCTCCTTGGCGGCCACTTCCTCAATGCGCTGGATCTCGTGCTGGCGTTCCAGCTCGATGAGTTGGAGTTTGAGGGCCTGGCGCTCGGAGATGTTTAGCTTTTCGTTGGCCAGCTTGCTTTCCAGAATCGACTTGGTGGTCTGGTACTCGCGGTTCTGGCGTTCGGTACGTTGCTGGTCTTCCAGCTTCTGCACTTCATCCATCCGCTTTTTCTCTTCGGCCAGGTGCTTATCGCGGTACTCCTTTTCGATCTTCTCGGTTTTCTGGCGATAATCTTCCCGCAGGGCTATTTCGTACTCGGTCTTCACCAGGTCGTCGGCCTTGGATTTGGTATTGGAAGCCAGCTTTTCGTTCAGCTCAAAGGTCAGCTGAGCCAGCTTGCGGGTCTTCTCATCGGCAATGCCATCGATGTGCATTTTCTCGATGGCCCTATTGGCTGTTTCGTTGGCCCGCAGGCGTTCTTCCTCAATCCGCTGCGCCTTCTCTTTTTCGCGTAGCTCTTCATTTTTCCGCTTTTCGGCTTCGCGCGATTCCTTCTCCGAGAGGGTCTTTTTGTGGGTGGTGGTGGCATTGCCGGCAATTGCGGTGTCAGTGGTATGCTCCTCCTTTGCCCGGGCGTCGCCCTGCTTACGGGCCAGGTCGGCCTGGGCCTTTACGGCCGGCGCTTCAATTTCTTTGAATTGATCGACGAAGGTGGACTTTAGTCCCTGCTTGATTTTCTCGAAGCTGTTGGTGGCATTGTTTTTCAGCTGCTCGAAGGTGATCTTACCATCCAGGAATAGCAAGCTGTCGATGACCAGTTTCAGGATAGCGGCCAGGCTTGCGGCTACGGCCACTACCGAACCGATCACTACGGTCAGCACCTGCATCATGGTTTTGGTGTTGGCAGCGCCTTCGTCGATGCCCAGGAAAGCCAGGATCAGCTTGCCGATGCTTTTCCAGAGGTCTACAAATACGCTGAACAGCATACCCATCACGTCGAGCAAAGGCGTGGCCCCGCTGATCACTTCCCCGATGTAGGTGGAGAACTCAATGAAGCCGTCGATGATCTTCATCAGGTAAGGACCAAGCTTCTCCCCAAGCGATACGCCCAGGTTGGCCATAGTGGCCGACATCTGCGCTTGCTTGAATTCAAGGCTTTCGCTGTTGGTAGCCGCCATTTTGTAAGCCGCATCGGTGCCGGTGAGCGAGGTGGTAAACTCCTGCACCTGGTCACGGTGGGTCATGAGGTGCTGGGCAGCCACGACGTTTTCGGTACCAAACATCTTGGCCAGCTCGGCCGTAGTCATGTTTTTCTTGGCCAGGTTGTCCAACGATTTTTCCAAACCGACAATCTGCGGATTCAAATCGTCGGTAGAGCTCATCAGCTTAATGAGCATATTCCGGAACATAGTACCCGCCTGCTCGCCCTTGATGTTGATGGTAGAGAGCGACTGCAGCGCGCCATTGGTTTGCTCGAAACTGACATTGGCGGCATTGGCCACAGTACCCGAGGCCTTCAAAGCGCCGGTCATATCCACGATTTCGGCTGAGCCAACCTGCGCGCCGGCGGCGATGGCATTGATGAAGCGGCCGGCATCTGACGCCGGGGCGTTAAACTGGTTGAGAGCGCCGGCCATCAGCTCGGTAGCGGGGGCCAATTCGATCTTACCCGCCTGGCTCAGGATCATGGCCTCCTTCGTCACAGCCGCCAGGGCGGCGGCATTGTCGGTCAGGTCCGACTTCGCTGAGCCCATCATCTGGTAGGCAGCCAGCATTTCGTCGGCGGTTTTGCCCATCTGCGGGCCCATGTCTTTGGCCTGCTTTTTCAGGTAGTCCAGTTCCGAGCCGATGATGTTGGTATTGGCCGATAGTTCTTTGGCGGCCGCATCGTACTTTTTGTAGTTCTCCACGGCCGACACCACAAATTCCCGGATCATCTGGATGGCTTCGAGCACGATGGTCATGGTGAAGGCTCCCACGATCCATTTCTTCATGTTGGTCCAGGTACCCTGCGATTTGTCGGCTTCTTCGGAAATGCCCCGAATGTCTTTCCTGACGTTGTTCAGGCGGGTATTGACCTCGCGTAGCTCCTCGGTTTTTTTGATGTATTCATCCGTGCCGGGGGTCATCAGCTTAATTTCCTTGTTTAGCTGGCGGTGGAAGCCTTCCAGCTGCTTCACGGTCATACCGGCCGTGCCCATGGTTTCGCGCACTTTCCTGATCTCGGCTTCCAGGGCCTTTACCTCCTTTTGGGATTCGGTCCACTCCTTGGTGCCGCGTTTGAGGTCAGATTGCGCTTTCCTGACATCTGCCAGTTTTTGTTCCAGCTCCCCCAGCTCGTTCATGGCGGGTTTGCCATTGACGTTGAGTGTCCAGGTTGAATTTTCGACGAGTTGCATGCCTATACAGAAAAAGGTACCCTACGAAATTGCAGGGTACCTTCGGCTTTGAGTAGGACGGGAATTTTCGGGAGAGCTACTGAGGCCTATGAAACACAGGCCACGGATTAAGATATATATTCATCAGTCTTCATAATTTTTCTTCTCATCAATAGATATGATAACATTTTCTTTTAACTCATTTTCATTCTCAACATATTCAAATACAATTTTATCTTCATATGTTGGCTGTACTTTCAAATAAATTGTACCTGATGTATCAAAATCCCTTGCTAATAGCTTCCATTCAATAGGAATAATATATTCTCGACATTCTGGAATTATGTGAAGTTCAAAGTATCTATTACTTTTTTGGATTAATGGTTCATTATCTAATGGCACATATTGTATAAAATTATTTTCGACATATATCCTACTGTGTTTTACTTTTTTAAGATCAACCATGCCCATGGGTCCGTCACCTAGAAAATCAATAATTTCTTTATGCTTGCCTGTTACATTAAAAGTTACATGCCAATCTTCAATAACAGTTGAGCCAGTATTTGCCATAATGACTTGAAATGTGCATATAGATTCGTTTATATTTTTTTTAAATATACTAAATTCAGATTGAATTGAAGGTATTTTAGAATTAGCAAAAAAAGCTGGATCGAAATATGGAGGCAAGTTTGTGTTTATTGGCTTTTCAATAACAGGTTCCTTTACTTTGTACTTTTTTATTGTCCTTATACATATGGGTTTTATTAAAAATTCTGTTTGAAATTCATTTAAGTATACATCAAAGCTAAACTTTATCCTATGTGCTTTATTTCCTACCCAAAAGTTATATGTGTCCTGATTTTCATCTATTAGATCTGCTATATCCTCCCAACAGTATAAAAGTATTTCAAAATTCCCACTCTGCCTGCTTTCTAAATCCTTAATTCTTACAAACTCTTCAATTTCTGAATCCTTATTCATTGTTGTTGCTATGATGAATACATCAAGATTTGGTAAAAAAGTACTCGCCTTTTTAATTTCAGTTTTAATTTCAGATTTGGTTAGTCGAGCATTTGAGTAATCATCTTTGCCTTTACACTGAATTCCCCAATAGTTTAATTCTCCTTTTGGAATTCCATAAACATCTACTCCTGCTTGTGGCTGTCCATTTCTTCCATTTTTTTTTATTTTCATCGGGATACCCCATATCTCACCGAATAATTTCTTGCAAAGATGCTCGAAGTCTTGCCAATTTTCTGGTTTTTGTATTGTTTTTTTCATAAGATTGGAGCCATTTCACATGCTTTAATTCAAGGTTTTAGACAAGAAAAATCCTATCTATTCCCCTTTGCCCGATTGTGCGTCTTACACAACATCTGGCAATTTTTTTCGTCGGTAGCTCCGCCTTTGCTCCATGCGGCTACGTGATCGGCATCCATTTCATCGAGCTTCCAGATTTTAGTTTTGTTGGCGTCGTGGCCGAGGGCACAAAGAGGGCAGTTGGATTCAACTTTCTTTTCAGCTTCGGTTTTTTGCTTGTTGTATACCTTGCGTTTGGTAGAATCGTCAAAGACTCTCAGTTCAAGCAACTTGTAATCGACCGAGCCTCCCAGTATGAATTCAAATATTCCCTTCTTTTTTTGAACAAATTCATCCCCATAGAGGCGCTTTACTTCGGCTGCTATTTTCTTAGGGTCATAGGCTTTCTTGTGGTAGGTTTCGTACAGGCGGCCCCAGTCTAGCCCGCACATTTCTTTTTCAACATCTGTAAAAACCGAAGATGCCCAATCAATCACACTATCGAAGTATCTTTTCAACTCGTTGATGTTGGTGTCGGAGCGGTGGCGGCTCATATAGTCTACAATATTGCCCTTGCTGACCCAGTCGAGGGCACATTTCAGAAAGTCCTGCCTATTTACATTGCCCTTAATATAGGCAGCCCGCTTCATGTTGTTGGCGTTCTGGGAGTTGCTAAACTCTTCTTTGCAAAGTGTCACAAAAGGACCAGAAAAAACTGCGTTATTCATTTCTTGGTCAGTAAGCTCGACACCGGAAATATTGATGGTACGAAACCATTCTTTAATCTCTGGTTCTTCTCCTTCACATTCATAAATGAGTAATTTTTTGTCGAGAATTTTTTTTTGCCTTTCTGGTGCTAGACTGCTGAAATACTGCTCCATGCCGTGCTCATCCTTAACAGCAAATTTGTCCTTAACGTACCGACCAATGCTAGTTATACGTTGTTGGCCATCGAGTACTTCAAGGTGTCCATTTTCAAGCTTATTAAAGTAAATCAAGCCCAAGGGAAAGCCTTTAAGGATGGATTGTATTACAGCTACATCCTTTTTGCCATCGGCGTAGATATAGTTGCGCTGGTACTCGGGCTGAATGGTAAGCCGGCCAGCCAGACCAAAGAGGCCTTTACCTTCCAATTCGTTGTAGACAAAGCCTTCGCAAATTTCTTCAACGGTAATTTCGGTTTTGAGGGTGGTTTCCATTAGGCGGGATTTTTATGTTTGATAAGAATACGTTGATAAACTTTTTCATAAATACCTTCCCTGATAACTACGCCGCTAGCATTTAAATCATAGGTTCCTTTCTTGCCAAATTTAGAAACATAGGCTTGTTTGCATTCTTGCGTAGTATAAACTCTGGATTTTAGATGGTAAAGATTTTCGTTTTCACACATGCCTACGATCACAAACTGTTCTGGCGAATATTTATCCAGAAAACTGATAGGAACCCCCATAACACCTTCAAAATCACTAGGAATGGAGTCGGTAAATGGCACTTCAATGGCATCGTAGTTGTCATATCTATCATAGCGGTCTTTTCCTTTCAATTTTTTATTAAAACGTAGATTATCCGCCATTGTCATCAAAGCAAGGGGTTGGTGGCGCCGCCCGTGATCAATAGTTGTAAACCAACAAGAGTTTCCCAGCCTTGTATAGTCTCCTACATACCCCATCCGTGCGGCCTTTTGTTTGTCCTTTTCATCCACCTCGGTGCCCTTTGGTACGGCAAACACCATATCGTTCCCATTACCAGTTGCCCCAAGCCACATCTTGTTTTCCTTGATCAATGGAAATACCTCCTTGTAAGTTATGGCGTTCATATTACCAATGATCACAAACTGCTTACCACCTTCAATGATCCACCCCAAAAAATCACGAAAAAGCGAGAAGGGTGGGTTGGTGATGATGATATCGGCTTCATCGCGTAGCTTTTTAACCTCCTTGCTGTTGAAATCGCCATCGCCCTGCAAGTACTCCCATTCCAGGTCGTTTACGTCAATTATGCCATCACCGGAGCGATCACGGGTAAGGGTGAAAATTTTGCCGTTCTTACGGGATTTTATTTCGTCAAATTGAGGGGCACTTTCTTCAAACAGCGTGACCTGATAACCAGCTTTGTGTAGCTTACTATCAGCGGCGTAGCTAGTGCTGATGAGTTTTTTGATACCGAAGCGCTCGAAGTTTTGGGAAAAGTACTTGGTGAAGTTGCTCCACTCGGGGTCGTCGCAGGGTAGGAGGATGGTCTTGTCCCGAAAGACATCAGGGTCGAAGTCTATGTAGGCGTTGATTTCTTTTTCGATGTCATGGTACTGCGTGTAGAACTCGTCATTTTTTGCGTTTTTTGCTTTGGTAAGGTTACTGTTGGCCATGGTTGGATGAACTCGCTTTGAGGGTTTCTGTACTCAGATAAAGGTTTTGATTTGTAATGTTTACAATCAAAATGCAATATAAACAGTATTCGGAATTTTGGAACATCCGCTAACTCAAATTATTGGCTTACTCGGCCCTATCATAAAACGGCCTTTCGTAGTACTCCTTCAAAGCCACCAGGAACTCAGCGGGTAGCTTATGCATCAGGTACCGGATGATATCCCCATAGATCTCCCCCTTATTGACATTATAGAAGCTATTGCCCCGGCGCTTGATGGTATTGCGGCTCTGGCGGGCGGCTCCCATGGCGTAGGCGATGCGGGTAACGGCCCGCTCGTGGGTGAGCTGGCCGGGATTTTTGCGCTTTGAATTGATGAAGTAGCCAGGCACGTACAGCTGCACGGACTTGCCGTTCAGTGTTATGGTCTCGTTGTTGATGAACTTGTCCACGCCCACTTCCTCAATGAACTCCTTGATGGCGTCCACGTTGGGGAAGTTGGATATCCGGATAGAGCGCATGTCTTTGAAACGGCCGTAGCCCCGCATGCCCATCCGGAAGGCGGCTTCCAGCTGGCCGGTGACCATGGCGCGCTCTGAATAGAGCGAACGCTTCAGGTCCTCGGTGAGCACCAGGCCGGCCCCCTCGATGTCCTTGCGCATGCGCTTGACGCCCTCGCTGAATATGCGGTCGCAGGCCTCGATGACCTGGCTCTCAAACTGCCTTTGCAGGTCGGCGGTGACTTCTCCCATACTACGAGTACATTAGGCCGTTTACCGGGATGGTGACGTCGAGATCCACGAGCCAGCCCTGGGTGTGGGCGTTGGCGATACTGCCCAGGGGCTGCAGCTTGTCCTGGAAGATCCGGAACTCGATCTCGTAGGCCTGGCCGGCCACCTCGGTGACGTTGGCGGCGTACCACTCGGCGGCCTGGCGGATCAGGCCCAGCAGGCGGAGCATGCGCAGCCAGGTGTCGTTGCGGGCTTCCAGCTTGCTGGCCTGCGTTTGCACGGTACTGTCCATCTTCCGGACGATCATGAGCGTGCAGGCAAACGTGGCCTGGGTGAGGCCGGCCGCGTTGTCGGTCAGGGGCGTCTCGGCCACCTGGTAGGGGGCCACCGTCTGCCCGGGCTTGATGGTGCGCTCAAAGAGGCTGTTGATTTCCTTTACACCGTCTGATCCGGAGCTGACGGCGTGGAAGTCGTCGACGGTACCCAGGGTGTTGACGGCCATTTCGAAAAAGGTCTGCAGGGAAATCAGGTCGGTTACGACGGGCATTTCATACGGCATCGGAGTCTTGTTTTTGGCGGATCTCTTCCGCCGTGATGGTATCGTCGAGCGCGGCCGCGAACACCAGGTGCACGGGCTGCCGGCAGACTATGTCAAAATTGCCAAAGTGGCCTTCTTTGGCGATGTTCTTAAGCAGCATGATCCAGCCCCGGCCGTCGCCGTAGCGCGGCTCGGAGTCGCCGCCGAACATGGCGCCGTACTGCCTAAGAAACAC
>CATMVR010000215.1 GCA_950075905.1 uncultured Persicitalea sp.
AGTTAGAGGCCTACAAGTTTCCGGTGCTTTCCAATCCGTTTGGTACTGTGTTTAATCCCTATTCGATTGCCAGGCTCCTCACTATGGTACTCGAAAATACGCAGCCTAATGAAGATTTGTACACCCAAACCACCGACGGCATTTGGCTGCACTACGATTTTCATTCGTCTTTTTGGGGGGGGAGCCGGGAGGAACTGCGTCAACAAATCAGCGAGGCGATGGCCGAGGTAAAGCGTTTTCTGGATTCTTCGCAGGTACTGGTACTGACCTTTGGTACGGCCTATGTGTACCGCTACCGGCAAAATCTGGCGCTGGTATCCAACTGCCACAAAACGCCGCAGACCGAATTTGTGAAAGAATTGCTCAATCCGGAGCAGTTGCTCAAACTCTGGACGGGACTTATTCCGGTGCTGCAGCGGTCCCGCAAGTTGATCGTGACCGTGAGCCCCGTGCGGCACACCCGCGATACCCTGCCCCTCAACCAGGTGAGTAAGTCGGTGCTGCGGTATTTCTGCCACCGGCTGTCTGAGCTATTTCCAAACGTTACCTACTTTCCGAGCTACGAAATCATGATGGACGACCTGCGCGACTACCGCTTTTATCAGGAAGATCTGATTCACCCAAATACCCTCGCGGAGGAGTACATCTTTCAGGTGTTTGCCAAAACGTATCTTGACAAAAGTACCGTAGATGTAATGGAGGAGTGGGACACGATCCAGAAAATGATGCGGCACCGGCCACACCATGGCTATACGGCCAGCTACCGTACGCTGCTGCACACAATTAAGACGCGGCTGGAAATTCTATCCGAAAGCCTGCCGGTACAGGATGAGCTACACGAAATTGAGGGGCGTCTGCGCGATTTTCCGTCCTAGATGTAAACTCATCCGAAAAGAAAGGTGTTAGTAATTAAAGCTGGAAAAATAGCTAACCTGAATTTAGAAAATCCTCGAAACTTACCATAAACCCATGGGTGAATTTACCATTAATAAAGAAAAAATACTAAAAGCGCTGAGTACCGTGCAGGAGCCTGATCTGAAAAAAGATCTGGTGACGCTGGGTATGATCAAAGATATTGAAGTTGGAGTAAATCAGGTCAGCTTTACCGTGGTTCTTACTACGCCGGCCTGCCCCCTGAAAGAATTAATCCGGAGGAGCTGCGTGGAGGCAATCCACAAGCACCTCAGCCCGGACGTTGAAGTGAAGGTCAACCTGACGGCCGACGTAACTTCCACCCGTGGTGGGGCTACGCTGATCCCTGGGGTCAAGAATGTCATTGCCATTGCTTCTGGCAAGGGCGGGGTGGGTAAGTCTACCGTAACGGCCAACCTGGCTATGGCTCTGCACCGGTCTGGTGCCAAGGTAGGGATTATCGATGCTGATATTTATGGGCCTTCCATGCCCGTGATGTTTGGGGCCGAAGATATGCAGCCCACTATCACGCCCAAAGACGGCAAAAACTACATCAATCCCATTCGTCAGTACGGCATCAAGCTGATTTCGATTGGCTTTCTGACCCCACCAGATAGCGCGGTGGTATGGCGGGGACCCATGGCAAGCCAGGCACTCAAACAGTTTTTTGGCGATACCGACTGGGGTGAGCTCGATTACCTGCTGATCGACCTGCCACCGGGTACCAGCGATATTCACCTCACCCTGGTGCAGACCGTCCCCGTAACGGGCGCGGTCATTGTGACTACCCCACAAAAGGTAGCGCTCGCCGATGCCAACAAAGGGCTGGCCATGTTTCGCCAGCCGCAGATCAATGTGCCCGTGCTGGGAGTAATCGAAAACATGGCCTACTTTACCCCGGCCGAGTTGCCCGACAACCGCTACTATATCTTTGGCAAGGGGGGCGGTGCGAGCCTGGCTGAGCGCTACGGAATCCCTTTGCTGGGGCAAATACCGCTGGTGCAGAGCATCCGGGAGGCAGGCGACGAGGGTCGTCCGGCCGTTATGAGTACGGAGTCAGTTGGTACGACAGCCTTCCGGGAAACCGCCGAGGCCCTGGCTCAGCAAGTAGCCATTCGCAACGCCAGCGCCGACAAAACCAAGGTGGTGGAAATTCGAATGTAGTGAATTCTCACTTTCAGGTTGATTTTTAAGAGAAAAAAGTGCATTTTAGCGCATATTATTATACAATGATTGCAGAAGAAAAAATAAGAATCGAAGGCTTGATTGAGAACGCGCTGGAGTCGGTGCGGCCCTATCTGGAAGCCGATGGCGGAAACGTGAAGCTGGTGGAAGTGACTGACGACCTCATTGTTCGTTTGGAACTCATGGGATCATGTCAGACCTGTCCGATGAATGCTATGACGTTCCGGGCTGGACTGGAAGAGTCTATCCGCAAAGCCGTACCTAACGTGCAGCGTGTAGAAGCAGTCAATGTGCCTACTCTGGTGTAATACATCATAGGAATTGCTTTTTTTAGTAAAGGCTCTCACAGGTTTTGATACCTTGTGTAGAGCCTTTGTTGTTTTTACGCCCATTTACCAAAAGTTGCCCCTCCCTTTTTTAAATATCCAACCATGCGCCTTATCTTGCGGATTCGACCTAAAACAGCGTAATGTATGCGTATTGGTATTTTCTTTGGGGGGCCTTCGCGTGAGCGGGAAATCTCTTTTTCGGGAGGAAAAACAGCCTTCGAACATCTTGATAAGTCACTTTTTGAACCAGTCCCCATTTTTGTCGATAGTTTTGGGAGGTTTATCCGGGTAGCTACCGATGTACTATATACCAATTCCATCCGGGATTTCTTCCCAACTACCTACCAGCAGCCTGAGGGGTACCAGGTTTACGCCGAATCGCTCCCCGAACTGGCCACTCAGCCGGTTCCCGAAGAAATCGGCACGCTGTTGCTGCCCCACGAATTTGGCCAGCATTTTGACTTTGCCTTTTTGGCCATGCATGGTCCCGACTGCGAGGATGGCGCCATTCAGGGGCTGCTCGAATGGTACCGTATCCCGTACAGCGGTCCGGGCCTTATGGGCTCTTCGGTAGGTATCGACAAGATCCTGCAGAATGAAATGATTGCCCTGGCCAACGGGCAGCAGAAAAAAACGGCAGTGCTCACCCATGAAGCGTGGCAACGGCAAAACCGGCAGGATCTGTTCACCCACCTGAAAGGTGACCTGGGCATGCCGATCGTGGTCAAAGCGCCACATCAGGGGTCTTCCATCGGGGTGGCCATTGTGCAGCAAGACGAATTTGACGTCTTCGAAAAAGCCATCAATCAGTGCTTTTTTCAGCTGGAAGTAAAGGCAGATGAATGGAGCGGGCTGTCGGAAAAAGACAAAAAAGAATTTGCGCAGCGTACGGCTAATCTCAACGAAGGAATCGGCTTTCCGGTTGTGACCAGCGAACTGATCATCTATCATCCGGCGGCGCTGATCGAGTACCTCGACGGACGTTTTGCTTTCGGTGAAAGTACTGTAATGCTGTCGAGTCAGAACGCCGAAGACCAGGTACTGCTCGAAACATTTGTGCAGGGGCAGGAGTTTTCTTGCGGCTGTATTCAGCTTGGCAACGGGCAAGTGCTGGCGTTGCCACCCACTGAGGTGATCAAGGTGGAGGAAGTGTTCGATTTCAATTCAAAATACAAGCCAGGTGCTACAAGAAAGCGGATTCCGGTAGCTACTACCTACGAAAACAACCGGAAGATTCAGGAGAATATCGCTACGGTTTTTGGGCGCCTGGGCATGAACGTCTGCGCCCGCATTGATGGCTTCCTGACCGCCGATGGCGACGTGCTGCTGCACGACCCCAATACCATACCGGGTATGTCGCCCACTTCGCTGATCTTTAAGCAAATGGCCGAGATTGGATTAAATGTCACCCAGGCCATTACCTACTTTATCCGCCAGTCTATCCGGGAGCGTATCCGCACCGGAAAAGACACTTGGGGGCTACGGTTTTTGCTGGAAGATATGGATGGAAAAATCCGAGCGAAAGTAAAGCAGACGCTACCCATGAAAGGCATACTCCTTCGGGACAATGATACTTCCTACGCGCAGGCCCGGCTACTTTTCAGCCGCATGAGCGCCGAGGGAATATACCAACCCCTGCCCGTTCTGAAAACCTCTTCGGGGGAGTACTACCAGCTTCCATTGCCCATGATGTTCAAAGACTACGTGGAAGACGTGGTACATTCCTGTGGGGTAGAAAGAGATGCTGTATTGACCGAAACCGCCCGCGAAGGGCAGTCGCTGGCCAGCTGGTACGGCGGAGCCACAGAGTTTGAAATAAAAAGATTAACGGCATTTGACGAGCTGCCGGAGGTGGAAGACTGGATCATGGTGAACTGACCCGTGGTGTGCAGATTGCCTGTTTGGGATAGGTATTTTCTGAAAGCACTCTGCGGGCAGATGAATCATGCAAAGAATGAAATACCTATATTTGGCAAAAGCGGGTTTTGAAAAATCCTCCTCCTGCCATCTCTAAAAACCAAAATGAATTATGGCGAATAGTGCTGAAAAAGTAAGACTTACCCTTCAAAAGGAAAACAAAGGCTGGAAAAAATGGGGCCCTTACCTCTCTGAACGTCAATGGGGCACCGTGCGGGAAGATTATAGCAGCAACGGTGATGCCTGGAACTACATCACGCACGAAATGGCTCGCTCTAAGGCCTATCGATGGGGCGAGGAGGGTATAGGGGGTATTTCAGACAGCAAGCAGCATATATGTTTGTCTTTTGCTTTCTGGAACCATAAGGATAAAATGTTGAAAGAGCGGATTTTTGGCCTCACCAATACCGAGGCTAATCACGGTGAGGATGTGAAGGAAATGTACTATTACCTGGATAGTACGCCAACGCATTCGTACATGAAAATGCTCTACAAGTACCCCCAAAACCCGTTTCCGTACGATAAGCTCCGGCAGGAAAATGCCCGGCGGGGCAAATCGGAGCCGGAATACGAAATCATGGACACGGGTATCTTCAACAATGATGAGTACTTTGATATATTTATAGAGTACGCCAAAGCCGACCAGGAAGACATACAGATCCGGCTGACGATACATAACCGCGGCCCCAAGGATGCTCCGATAACGGTGCTTCCCACCATTGTTTACCGTAATACCTGGTCGTGGGGGTATGCCGATTTTGATTACAAACCCATGATGAACGGGATCGCAAACCGCATCATTGAGGTCAACCACCGCAAGCATGGCAAATACAACTACTATTTTGACCAGCCGGATGAGCTACTCTTTTGCGAAAATGAAACCAACTTCAAAAAACTGTACGGTACAGCCAATACCAATCCTTTTCCCAAGGATGGGATCAACGATTATATCGTAAGCGGCAACAAGTCGGCCACGGTGAACCCTAACAGCATTGGTTCCAAGGCAGCTGGTCGTTATACCCGAATGATCAAAGCCGGCGAAAGTGAAACCATTCGCCTGCGTTTTGTAAACCATTCTATCTCCGAGCCTTTTGGTGGTTATGATGATCTCTTTGACAAGCGAATTCGTGAAGCCGACGAATTCTACGGCGAAATCCAGAAAGACGTAAAGGACAATGAGTTGCTTTCTATTCAGCGGCAGGCCTACGCGGGCATGCTGTGGAGCAAGCAGTTTTACTATTACAACGTGTACGAGTGGCTGAAAGGCGATCCTTCTCATCCCGAACCGGCCTTTGGCCGCAAATGGGGCCGAAACTCGGGCTGGAAGCATCTGTATTCGGCCAACCTCATCTCCATGCCCGACAAGTGGGAGTACCCCTGGTTTGCGGCCTGGGATCTGGCCTTCCACTGCATTCCGCTGGCGCGGGTAGATGCCGACTTTGCCAAGCGTCAGCTCGAAATCCTGCTCCGGGAGTATTACATGCACCCCAACGGGCAAATTCCGGCTTATGAGTGGAACTTCTCAGATGTAAATCCACCCGTACACGCCTGGGCTACCTGGAAAGTGTACGAAATAGACCGCGAGCAAAACGACGGAGAGGGAGACATTGAGTTTCTGGAAAAAATATTCCACAAGCTGCTTCTCAATTTTACCTGGTGGGTCAATCAGAAAGACGAAACCGGCAATAACATTTTCAGCGGCGGCTTCCTGGGGCTCGATAACATCGGGGTGTTTGACCGCTCCACCCCCATGCCCTTTGGGGGGCAGCTTGAACAGGCCGACGCCACGGGCTGGATGGCCATGTACACCCTGAATATGCTGCGGATTTCGGTTGAGATTTCCCTCAAACAGCCCGTTTATCAGGATATGGCCTCCAAGTTTTTCGAGCATTTTCTACACATTGCCGGTGCTATGGAAGCCATGGGTGACAAAAACTCCACGATAAGCCTTTGGGATGAAGATGATCAGTTTTACTACGACGTTATCCATATTCCCAACGGGCAGAGTATCCTGCTCAAGGTTCGGTCTATTGTGGGGCTGATCCCGCTGTTTGCGGTGGAAATTCTTGACCCGCAGATGCTGGATAAAATGCCTGTTTTCAAACGGCGGGTAGAGTGGGTGCTTGCCAACCGTCCTGATCTGGCGCGCCTGATCTCGCGCTGGTTCGAATCAGGCAAGGGAGAAAACCGGCTGCTGGCCATTCTGCGGGGCCACCGTATGAAGATGATCATGAAAAGAATGCTGGACGAGCAGGAATTTCTTTCCACCTACGGTGTACGGGCGCTTTCCAAATACCACGAGGAAAACCCTTACAAGTTCTATATCAACGGCGAGGTGCTGCAGGTAGGGTACTCTCCGGCCGAAGCCCTGACGGATATAATGGGGGGGAACTCTAACTGGCGCGGGCCGATCTGGTTTCCGCTCAACTACCTCATATTCGATTCTCTCATGAAGTTTCATTCTTATTACGGAGACGATTACGAAGTGGAGTATCCGACCAATTCCGGCCACCTTACCACCATCGACAAAGCAGCTATAGGTATTGCCGACCGCCTGATCGATATTTTCAAAAAAGACGAAAACGGACATCGGGCAGCGTATGGGAAAGATGAAAAATTGCAGAACGATCCCCACTTTAAAGATTATATTCTCTTTTATGAGTATTTTCATGGTGAAAACGGTCGCGGATGTGGCGCAAACCACCAAACCGGCTGGACGGGTCTCGTAGCCGAGCTGATTCTGAAAACCGCTCAGGCCCGCGGCAAGGCTCTTGAAAACCAGGCGGTGCAGCCCGGGCCTCAGTTGGTAGTAGACAAAGGCTAAAGCAGATAAATTATTTTTAATTAGAACTAAACCAACATCAATCCCTTATTAAGAAATGGCCGTACAACTAGATGAAACCGTAGAAAAAAAAGTAAATTCCTGGCTGGAAGGGAATTACGACGAGGAAACTAAATCAGCAATTCAGAAACTGATGGACGATGAGGCCAGTACCGAACTGACCGACGCCTTCTACAAAGATCTGGAATTTGGTACCGGAGGGCTCCGGGGCCTGATCGGGATCGGCTCTAACCGGATGAACCGCTACACCGTAGGAACGGCAACTCAGGGACTAGCCAACTACCTCAATAAAACTTTTTCCCACGAGCCAATCCGGGTAGCGATTGCTTATGACTCCCGGATCAAATCTGACGAGTTTTCCCAAATTATCGCGGACATCTTTTCGGCCAATGGTATCACGGTATACCTATTTGAATCTTTGCGGCCTACGCCCGAGCTCTCCTTTACCATCCGTGAGCTCAATTGCCACAGTGGCGTGGTAGTGACTGCCTCGCACAATCCAAAAGAGTATAACGGCTACAAAGCCTACTGGGTAGATGGCTCGCAGGTAGTGGCTCCGCACGATACCAATATTATCAACGAAGTAAACGCGATTACTTCCGTAGATCAGATCAAATTTGAGGGAAACCCCGAGCTGATTCACACCATTGGGGAAGAAATCGATAAAAAATACGTGGATCATATCTTATCTTTATCTATTTCG
>CATMVR010000216.1 GCA_950075905.1 uncultured Persicitalea sp.
ACTACGATCAGCTGTTTGCCCAGCAGAAAACGGACGTGCAAACCATGGATCAGCTCAAAAATTATATAAGCGAGTTCATGAACACCAACCGCTGGACCAACGATCAGTTTGCTCCCGAAGAGCGGATCAAATGCAAACTGAACGTCAACCTGATTCGTTCGGTGACGCAGGGAAGCTACGAAGCCAACGCCCAGCTGATCCTCACGCGGCCGGTCTATAACTCGACCTACGAGTCGGTGCTGTTTACCTTCGTAGACCGGAACTTTAACTTTACGTACCTGCCCAACAATCCGATGTTTTTTAACGAAAACAACTACACGGATGAGCTCCCGTTTACGCTGGCCTTTTACTCCTATATTGCCCTGATTCTGGATTATGACTCATTCAGCAAGCAGGGGGGGAGCCCGTTTTTGCAGCGGGCCTTCAACCTGGCCAACCTGGCCCGGAATGCGTCACCCTTTCAGAAAGCCTGGAATTCTAGCGGGGATACCCGAAACCGCTACTGGCTGATCGAGAACCTGATGAGCCAGCAGTTTTTGCCTTTCCGGGAAGGGCTGTACTCGTACCACCGGTTGGGGCTGGACACCATCACTGAAACCCCCGGCCTGACCCGCAAAAAGGCGATGGAGATGCTAACAACCATGAAGCAGATTGCTCAGCTGCGCCCTGGGGCGGTGGTAGTCAACTCCTTTTTTGATGCCAAATCAGAGGAGTTTTACAACCTGATGCGCGAAGCCTCGCCCGACGAGCGGCAGCAGGCGTATACGCTGCTCTCCTCGCTGGACCCCACTAAAACCGAACTGTACCGTAAGCTGATCCAGTAATTTTCTACTACCTGCCAAATTTATGAGTAAACGCCTGGTCCGGGTATTTGCCCCTCAACTCCCGGCTCGCCTGCCACACCTGCTCGCCCGGGAGGTCAATGTGGTACTTTTCAATGGCAATACCTATTTTGGATACCTGGTCTCCCATGCCGAAATGACACTGCTACTGCGCGATTTGCGCGGTCATGAGCATAATTTTGCGATGTCGGAAATTGCGGAAGTAATCTACGACCAGCCGGCTACTTTGCATAATACAAAGTAGCTCGACTTCTAAACATTCCTCGCCTGTTTTTTCTATAAATAACCCAGCCCGGAAGAACCCCCTTTGCTTCTGAATTGTTGAATTGTTGACTAACTTCGCATGGAATGTTAGGAAGCCCTTTTTTATGCTCGCAAACCTTTTAATAAAAAATTACGCCCTCATTGAGCTCCTCGAATTAGCTCCTGATGCTCAGTTGAATATCATAACCGGTGAAACCGGGGCAGGTAAATCCATCATGCTGGGGGCTATCGGGCTTTTGCTGGGCAACCGGGCGGATACCAAATCACTGTACGACCCTACCAGGAAATGCATCATCGAAGGTACCTTCGATGTAGTAGGGTATGCGCTGGAGCATATCTTTGAAGAGGAAGAACTGGATTTTGCTACGCAGTGCATTGTGCGCCGCGAGATAAGCCCCAGCGGCAAGTCCCGCGCCTTCGTGAACGATACCCCGGTCAACCTGGATACCCTCCGCCGGGTCACCAACCAGTTGATGGATATTCACTCCCAGCACGATTCAATTTTGCTGGGAAACAACGAGTTTCAGCTCGAAGTGGTGGATGTGTACGCCCAGACCGAAGCGCTTTTGAAGAAATACCGGACCGACTACCGGACCTACCGCCAGGCCCGGGAAAGCTACGACCATTTGAAAAAAGAGGTCGATCGGCTGCGCCGGGAGTTTGACTACAACAATTTTCTGTATCAGGAACTGGCCGAAGCCAACCTTTTGCCCGACGAGCAGGATGCGCTGGAAAAGGAACTGAACCTGCTGGAAAATGCCGTGGAAATAAAGGAGCGGCTCCAACTGGCATTTGACTACCTGGACAATCCAGAGCAATCTATTCTTGATTTGCTCAAAAATGCCGTGGGTACCCTTAACCAGGTCACCCGGGTTGTAGATGAGTACGGTACCCTGCGCGACCGGGCTCAGAGTGCGCTGATTGAGCTGCGTGACCTGGCCAACGAAATAAACAATGCCGGTAGTCTGGTGGAGGTCGATGACGAGCGCAGTACCCTGGTACGGGAGCGGCTGGATCTTATTTACCAGTTGCAACAGAAGCACCAGGTAAAAACCATTGGTGAACTGCTGGCCCTGCAAAACGAGCTGGGAGCGAAGGTAAGCAAGGTGCTCAATATGGATGACGACCTGGCCAAGGCCCTGGCCGCTACCGAGCAGACCAACGACCGCATGATGCAAAGCGCCCGAAAGCTGTCGGCGGCCCGGAAAAAAAGTACCCCGGAAATTGAGAAAAATATCTGCCAGGGCCTCAACGAATTGGGAATGCCCAATGCCTCCCTGCGCATCGAAGTGGCAGAAGTGGCCCCCACCAGCGAAGGCATTGACTTAATTTCTTTTCTGTTCAGCGCCAATAAGGGAATTCGGGCACAGGAGTTACGCAACGTGGCTTCGGGGGGAGAATTCTCGCGTCTGATGATGGTAATCAAGTACATTCTGGCTGATAAACGGCGTCTGCCGACTATCATATTTGATGAGATAGACACCGGTGTGTCGGGAGAAATTGCCATAAAAATGGGCAACATGATGCAGCAAATGGCCCAAAACCACCAGATCATCGCCATTACGCACCTGCATCAGATTGCAGCGCAGGGGGCGGCTCATTACTTTGTGTTTAAGGATCACTCCTCGGAAAAAACCGTGAGCCGGATCCGGAAACTAGGCTTTGAAGAGAGGGTACAGGAAATTGCCCAGATGATTGGTGGAAATAAGCCCACTGAAACGGTAGTTAATAATGCCCGGGAGATACTTACTACTACCGTGGCACAGACGGAGAAAAATCAGACCAAATTGTTTTAACCCTCAAATCATGAATGTAATGTTTCGTACAAGTATAGGTACTTTGCTAGTAGCGGGTTTGCTAATTGCCTGCAATCAGGAGGCCGATCAGGTGAAAGAAGTCGAGACCGAGGTAATGGACATTCATGACGAAGTAATGCCGAAGATGGACGATATTATGCGGTATAAAAAGCAGCTTTCCGATAAAATGACCCAACTCGACAGCCTTCAACAGGAAGGCGTCAGCAGCAATACCCTGGCCCAGGAGCGGCAGAAAGCACTAGAACTGAGCCGTCAGCTTACCCTGGCCGACAGCCTGATGATGGAGTGGATGTACCGCTACCGGGGCGACTCGGCCAAAGCACTCGCTCCCGCCGAGGCATTGAGTTATTTTAATCAGGAAAAAGAAAAAATAACTCGGGTAAAAGAACAAACGAACCGGAGCATTCAAGAGACAGAAGAGTTTTTAAAGTAATATTTTGGGCCACAACATATGAGGATGGCCGAAATTCAATCCAAAGTTTATGACTAGTTTTAAAAATATCAGTCTTGCCGCCGGTGTATTCGCCGTTGCGTTCGGTATGTTTTCCTGCGATTCAAACCCGCGGCGACTCCCCATTATGGGAGAGCGTGACGTGGTGACCCGGGAGGTAGATGGAAAAACCGTAGAAGATACGGTGTACAATACGATCCCTGATTTTTCTTTCGTGAATCAGAATGGCGATACTGTCACTCAGGAAATCGTCAAGGGCAAAATCTACGTGACGGACTTCTTCTTTACGTCCTGTCCGACCATTTGTCCGGTGATGAAAAAGCAAATGAGTAAGGTACACCAACAGTTTAAGGACAACCCCGAGGTGATGATCCTGTCGCACAGCATCGACCCCACTCACGATACTCCGCAGGTACTGCATCAGTACGCAGAGGATCTGGGCGTGCAGGGTACGCAGTGGCAGTTTCTGACGGGCCCCAAGGAAAAAATCTATGAAATTGGGCAGGGAAGCTACCTAGTGACGGCCAAGGAAGATGATGCCGCTGAGGGAGGCTACATCCACAGCGGGGCGTTTATTCTGGTGGATAAGGACCGCCGGGTACGGGGCATGTACGACGGCACTACCGAAGAAGGGGCCGAAAAACTCATGAAAGATATTGAAGTACTTTTGGCCGAATACAAATGACCGGTATTATGCAAGGCAGGCTGCTGGGGCTCCTGCTCCTGGTAGCAGCAAGTGGCTGCCGCAGTCAGGAAGAATTGAAGCGGGATCAGTACTACGCCGAAGGGTACCAGCTATATATGACCCACTGCGCCAACTGCCATCAGGCCGACGGCAAAGGGCTGGCTAACCTGTACCCACCGCTGCAAGGGTCGGAGTACCTGGGGCGCAAAGCTGAGTTTATCTGTATTTCTAAAAATGGACTCGCGGGAGAAATTCAGGTAGCCGGTAAGACCTACAACCGTCCGATGCCAGCCAATCCAAGGCTGACTGATATCGAAATCGCCGAAATCACGACCTACGTCTACAATACCTGGGGGCAGGAAACCACCTACACGCCCACGGATTCGGTAACGAAGATTCTGGATAATTGCAAAACCTCACGGTAATACGTTACATGCCAGGCTCGACGTCGAAGATGCCGTATGGCTTGCGGATGCTCATATAAGAAAAATCCTGATTGGCGTCGAGCCCCTTTCCTTTGGTATAGGAGCCTGTCATGAGGTTTTCGATCAGCACATCTTCTTCGGAGTATACTTTTTGCGTGGTGGGATTCCAGTACAGCTCCGGGGTTTTTAGGCGCCTTCTTTCTACTTTGTTGTTAACGATCACGTTACCTTTCACGATGTACAAGTTTTTGGCGTTGTCATAGCGTCCTGAGTCGGAGCGTAGCGTGGTCACTACCTGCCCCGTGGCCGGATCGTAAAAATTGATGTTGACCGTATCGGGAAAAACCTTATCCTCGTTGCCATAGCGGTACTGCAGGGGCGTTTTTACTTCCACCCGCAGCTGCCCGGCCTCGCTGTAAAGCAGCCTTACGTCCTGTATCTCTTCCAGCGGGCCCTGGTACAGATCTACTTTCGGGTCCCCTTCTTCCTCACAGGCCGTCAGGAAAACGAAAAGCAGCAAAAAGCAAACAGGAGATAAAAGCTTATCTCCTGTGAGGAACTTCAATGATTTGGTTAGCAAATGTGGCATTCCTGCTAAATATTCTATATCTGATAAGCAATCGAAAGAATCATCAGTCAACTTTCTGTTTTTGGAACCAGGTGGGATCTACCAGCGAAATGCCAATCACAAAACGACCGTATAACTCTTTGATAGACTGACTGCTGACTAACCCTCGCTGACCACCAACAAGAGATAGCGTAAAAGAGTTTCCACCTCTACCTATGGGAAAAGACGCCCCCAGGCTAAGATTGGTATCTTTCAGGTCAAGTCCGTCGGGGCTATACGGCATCTGCCCGTGGGTAAAACCAAAGCGGTAGGCTACGAGGTCAAAATAACGGGTAGAGGTAATACGGGGAATATATTCCAGACCGGCATGAATGCGTCCGGCGCTCGTCAGACCATCGTTAGTATTGGCAAAGCTGCGGTACTCCGACCAATTCTGTCTCTCGTAGTCTACAGCCAGCGTAAGCCTGTAGGGCCATTCGAGACTGGCGCCGATCCGGTATTGGGAAGGGAGAGTGACACCCCCTCTGGTGTTGCTGGTGAGGGTATCGGGCTGGCCCACCGGAAAGCTATTGCTACTCAACTCGAAGCTGGTGGTTTGCCGGGCATTCAGATTCGTGCCAAAGGTATAAGTCCCCCCCAGGTTCAGGTTGAGTTTGTTATCCTTCTTCAATGGAATACGGACGGCTGATCCGGCTCGAAACGTAAAGTCAGAGTAGCTGTTGCGTTCGGTACGGCTCACCAAGTAGTCACGTCCATCGCCGATTAGCAGCTGGGATTCGGAAGCCCGGCGCACGTTGCCAAACAAGTAAGAAGTTTCCAAACCCAGGCTGACGTATTTTCCTACCTGGAAGGCGTTGGTCAGAGCTACCTTATTGATAGCCCCCTTGCCAGAATAGTAATAGTAAGTATCGTATATAGTGTCCGGTACTTTTCCGCTGGTGCGGCTTTCAAAGTCCACAAAACTATATGGCTTCAGGCTGACGCCCACGGTCCATTTGGGGGCGGCGGGCAGCGCCAGGCCCAGATAACCGATGTTCGCGCCAAAATCACGCTGGCCGGCATTTTCGGAGGTAATATTTTTGTACTGTCCCACGGCACCAAACTCAAAGGTGGTATAGCGGCTCCTGACCCAGAGGGCGGGGTTGAGGTTGTTGATATGGATACCGTTGCTGGTACTTACGCCGGCGTTGCCCATTCCGGTGCTGGGGGCAAAGGCGTCGCCGTAGGGCTCACCGACGCCCAGAACGGTGTAGGGCGAGTTGCCCAGGCCCTGCCCGTGGCTTTGCGTAAAACAACCACTTGTAATTCCGATACAGAGAAGGGTGGCGACGAAAAAGCTATTCTTTTTGTTTAGAGACATTATGTTGTAAAATACGGTTCAATCCAATTAGTACGAGTTCCGGGACCACAAAGATGGGTGGTTTTAGCAGACTTTCAAAGAAGGGCACATCCCCGCCGCAAAGTACCACCCGGCTACCGGGCGAATGGGCCCGGTAAGCTTCTACTAGGCCGTTTATTTCGGCGGTAAGGCCATTCATGACCCCGCTGAGCATGGCATGCCGGGTACTTTTACCAATCAGCTCGGGTGCTGCCTCGGGTTCGATGAGCGGGAGCCTCTGAGTAAACGAATGCATAGCCATGAATCGCATACGCATACCCGGCGAAATAATCCCGCCCTGAAATCTTCCCTGCCTGTCTACGTAGTCGTAGGTAATGCAGGTGCCCATGTCAATCACCACGAGGTCTTCCTCCGGAAAAAGTCCTGCGGCACCCACCGCGGCAGCAATCCGATCGGCTCCCAGCGTGGCGGGGGTACCGTACTCTTTTTCGATGGGGACGGGGGTGTCACTATCAAGAGTCAAAACCGGAACGTTTGGTTGGATCAATGCCCGGAATTCGTCGGCCTCGTGGCTAACCGAAGAGAAAAGAAGGTGCGATACGTCAGATGCGCGTACCTCTGCGACCAGCATGTCAAACGTAAGCCGGGTTTTGTAGCGGAGCAATTGATCCCCTGAAAACCAGCCAATTTTAGAATATGTATTTCCGGAATCAACAACTATGTTCATGATTCCGCAAAATTCTTGTTTTCTTCGCACAATCGCTAACAAGAATTAAAGATAATATATGAATGACCGCATGGTAAATTGGCTTTATCAGAGTTTTTGGGGCAATACCCTCGCCGACTACTGCTGGGCGCTGGGCATACTGCTTTTGGGCTTTGCTCTCAAAAAGGTAATGTCCACGGCGTTGAGTCGCCTGATTTTCCGGCTGGTCAGGAAAGAAAGCGAAGGGGTACCCTGGGCGGAGTTTTTGCGGTTGCTGCGTCCTCCCTTCGAATTTATGATTTCACTGCTGATCCTGTTTATAGCCGCCGGCTCGCTGGAGGTGCCCCAGGAGTGGGGGTGGGGCCCCCGCCATGAATTTGGCGCCCGGATGGTTTTCCACAAGTTATTCTTCACCATTGTACTGATAGCCGTCACCTGGCTCGGTATTCGCTTTATAAAGTTTGTGGGCCTGGTATTCAAGGAAAAAGCCCACAAAACCGAGTCGAAGCTCGACGACCAGCTGGTGCCCTTTTTTCGGGATCTGGTGATTCTCTTTTTCGTGATTACCATGATATTCATTGCTCTGGGGCGTATTTTCTCCGTTGACGTACTAACCCTGTTGACCAGCCTTGGAATAGGTGGTCTGGCCATTGCCCTGGCCGCCCGGGAAACGCTGGAGAACCTGTTTGCCTCCTTTGCCCTGATGCTCGACCGCCCCTTTACCGTGGGCGATGCCATCAACCTCGGCGGCATGGAGG
>CATMVR010000217.1 GCA_950075905.1 uncultured Persicitalea sp.
CGAACCCGACCTGACGGTAGTGGGGCAGGTCAGCGATGGCGACAGTGTACTGGATTTTGTGCAGAAGCACCCCCCCGAGCTGGTGCTGATGGACATCAACATGCCCCGGCGCGACGGTTTTGAAACCGCCAGCCTGCTGCTGAGGCACTACCCGCGGGTGAAGGTTATCATGCTGACCATGTACGCCGATGCGCACTACGTGAATGAGTGCCGCAAGCTGGGCGTGCACGGTTACCTGCTCAAAAACTGCACGCCCGACGTGCTGCTGGAAGCTTTACGAAGGGTAGGTGCCGGGGAGCGTTTTTATGACAAAAATGTGAAACGTACGCCCGTTCTGGACGATGCCTTTACCCGCAAACACCAGCTGACCAAACGGGAGGTGGAGGTAATTGGTCTGCTCAAAAAGGGGCTATCCTCGCAGGGTATTGCCGACCGCCTTTTTCTGAGCGTCAATACGATCGAAACGCATCGCAAAAATATTTACTTTAAGCTGGGCATCAATAGCCTGGCCGAGCTAGTGCGTTTTGCGGTAGAAAACGGACTGTAGACACAGGCAGAGAGCCCCATCAGGTGACGGGACCCTCAACTTGTGTGCATAAGTGGATAAGGTCAGTTATTGATGATGCGTTTTTTCAGCTTTTCAAATTCCTCCTTCGTTAGCACTCCCGTGTCCAGCAGTTGTTTGATTTTCTGCAAATCTTCCAGTTTGGAACCCCCGGCCGCAGCTTTGCCGACCGGACTGATGCCTTGCGCCGGAGCGGCGGTTTCGGTGGGTGCCGGATAGCCCGGGTAGGGGGCCGTAGGCTCCTGCCCGGCGGTGGCGGGTACCGACTCCGCCGGGGGCGTTTCGGTGGTGGGTGGGGGGGAGCCCGCCGGGGCGGTGGTAGCTTGTGTGGCCTGGCTGCGGCTACCAAACGGTACCACGCGGTCGAAGAGGTAGCTCCTGACCACATACCTTTTGTCAACTTCCAGGGTGAGCTTGTCGCCGTTCTGAATCACCTTAAACACATCATTCGGGTCGCCCGCCCAGCCTACTTTCATGCGGTCGCCATCGGTTTGGTACTCATATTCCGTGGGGAAGCTCATGTCTTCCTTGTAGGAGCGGGCTACGTAACCATCCTCCTTGAATTCGAGGTATACTTTGTAAGGCGTGTGGGTGGTGCGGGTGGTGCCGATCCGGTCTATTTGCTTTACAAGCTCCCAGATTCCGCTGAGCGGAGTCTGCGCGTGCGTTAGCGTACCGGCCAGGAGGAGTAAGCCGTAACTAACTGATAAGAGTATACGTTTCATGCGTTTTTTTGATAGTAGATAGGACTGCCTTGCTAGGGCGTGACGACGATAGCGCCATTACCGCTGGTTTTCAGGCGCGACTGCCCGGTACTAAGTGTCTGATAACCTCCACTGAATTGGAAGCCGGGTGTACCCCGGCTAAGCCCCCGGAAGTTACCTCCGCCAGCGGCCACGATGTTGCCTCCGCCAGCGGCCACGATGTTACCTCCGCCGGCCGCCACAATATTCCCCCCGCCGGCGGCTACAATCTGCCCCGAGGCATTGAGCATCGAAGCCGCCATCTGATTACCTAGCTTAACGACCATAACGGCGTTGCCGTTGTTTGTTATTGCATATCCCATTTGCAGACCACTGTTTTTGACTTCCTGGACAAATCCCTTCAATTGTGCGTAGCTATTCCAGGAGCCGTTGTTATAAAGTCGGATGTTACAGTCACAAAACTCACCGCGTCCAACCGGATTTCTTCCGTACACTTCCTTAATAGCGGAAGTAACCCAGGGGTCGCGGCATTGGGCAGATACAGAGGTTGTTACCAGGGACGTAAGTGCCACAAGGCTGCAAAAGACGACATGGACAAAGGTAGTTTTCATAGTGCATGAGATTATTAGTGAAACAAAGGTTAGAAAAGAAGATGCGTTGTTGTTGTAAGAGAAGTACTTAGGCGGTTAACGCTCCCGGGGGTAATGGCTGCTGTTGATGACCAGGCTGGGGTCTTTGTAAATAGCCATGGTGCAGATGATCGATTTTTTTACGTCTCCGTTGGCCATAGTCAGAGTGAGCGTATTGCCGCTGATCAGATAGGTACCCTGTGCTTCCGACGCCGACTGCCCGGAGGCAATCCCCGCATGGACGGTGCCCAGGGTACTCCTTTCGAAGGTACCATCAGGTCGAAAGATCAGTGTTTGTGATCCTGAGACGTCTGGCAATACCGCCGAAGTTGCATACTGCCCATCGAGGCGGTAGTCATCGGGCAGGGCATCAGGTTCGGTTACCAGCCCGCCATCCACGGCGCTCAAATCACCGCCTTCGTATTCAACGTTCCAGGTTACCGTTTGCCCATTGGCCCAGGTAATGAGCATCCGGTTGTCTTCGAGGGTATAGGTGCCCGTATTGGCGGCGTTGTGTTGCCGCTCCCAGGCTACGTCTACGGGATTGACCCCACCGGTGGGGTTACGCACCAGGGTGCCGTCGTCGCCTAGGTACAGCCAGGAGATATCCAAACTAGTGCCGTAGGAGTTGGTCCAGAGTAGGGTTCGGAGATAAACGTGGCCGTCGGGATTAGACGAGTTGTCACCCGTGCAGGCGAGCAGGCTGAGTACGAGCGTCAGCGTGTAGAGATACGTACGGACAGTCATGGGAAAACTGATTTGGGTTGGTAGAAATGATATCCCAAAATTCAGTCGGCCAGCCCCGATAAACCATACCGTAGTTCCGTGATTTTTTGGAGAAAAAACAATAACCGGGCGCAGGCGCTCAGGCCTGCGCCCGGAATGTTTGGGCTATGTGAATTGTACAGACGCGTTCAATCGAAGCGTGCTTACTTCTGCCCGCGGTGAATCATTTCGCTGAGGTTACTGGCCCGAAACCAGCGGTATCCGTACGCCTGCATGGTTATCTTGTAGTTTCCTTTTTTGTCACCTATCACCTTTTCTTCCACCAGCAGTTCGTTCAGTTCCCGGTCGGGGCTGTCATTTACCTGTATGGTTATCTCATATGCCTTTTCGTCAAAGTTATGAATCACCACCAGGCTGCTTTCCTGCCAGGTGTAGAGCATGGCCAGTACCTCGGGCCGGCCGGTTTCCAGAATCTCCCACTCGCCCCAGCCAATCTCGGGGCACTCCTTGCGCAGGCGGATAAGCTTGACCATCCAGTTGAGCAGGGAATCTGGTTCGCGGGTTTGCCGCTCCACATTGACATGCCGGTAGGCATAGGGGCCTTCGTTTATAATGGGATGAATAAGCTCATCGGCTTCCGAAAAACCCGCCTGCGGGTCGGGTGACCACTGCATGGGGGTGCGTACGGCATTGCGTTCTTTCAGGCTGAGGTCGTCTCCCATGCCTATTTCGTCGCCGTAGCGAATCACGGGGGTGCCCGGTAGGGAAAACATCAGGCTGTAGGCCAGCTCGCTCTGCCGGCGGTTGCCCAGCATGGGCGCCAGGCGGCGGCGGATACCCCGATCGTAAAGTTGCATATTTTTTTCGGGGCCAAAGCGGGCAAACACTTTCTGGCGCTGCTCTTCGGTGAGGCGTCCCAGGTCCAGCTCGTCGTGATTACGCAGGAAATTGGCCCACTGTGAGGTGGGAAATAACCCCCGGGTAGACTTCATGGCTTCTATCAGGGGGCTGATATCTGCCGTGGCCAAAGCGTAAAAGACGCGTTGATTGACATAAAAGTTAAACATCATATGAATCCCATTACCCTCATCCCCAAAATACCTCTGACTTTCCTTGGGTAATACGTTGGCTTCGCCCAGCAGGATAGCGTCTCCTTTGCGCCATTGCAAAAACCGGCGGAATTCCCGAAGGTATTCAAACCGGAGTTCTGGACTGGCTTTGCCGGCGGCGGGAGTTTCCAGAATAAAAGGGACGGCATCTACCCGAAAACCCGCCACTCCCATTTCCAGCCAATAGCCAATAATGCGGCGTATTTCATTCCGTACTTCCGGGTTGTCCATGTTCAGGTCGGGCTGAAACTTGTAAAAGCGGTGAAAGTAGTAAGCTTTGGCTTTTTTGTCGTAGGTCCAGGTGGCTTCCTGCACCCCCGGAAATACCATGCCTTTGTCCCAGTCAGATGGCCTTTCTTTCGACCACACGTACCAGTCGCGGTATTTGGAGTTTTCGTCAGACCGGGCTTCCTGAAACCACGGATGCTGGTCGGACGTATGATTGACCACCAGGTCGATGATAACTTTAATGCCTCTTCGCCGGGCCTGATGCATAAATTCGACAAAGGTACCGCTTGACCCATGGCGGGGGTCCACGCCATAGTAGTCTTTGATATCGTAGCCGTTGTCGTGGTTGGGAGTGGGCTGAAAGGGAGCAAGCCAGATGGTGTCCACTCCCAGGGTATGCAGGTAGTCGAGGCGGCGGTTGAGGCCTTCAAAATCACCGATTCCGTCGCCGTTCAGGTCCATGAAGGTTTCCAGGTCCAGGCTGTAAATGACGGCATTTTTGTACCAGAGGTCTTCTATCATAGGTTTGGGAAATTAGGAAACCGGTCCAGGTCCAGGACTCTTGCCGGTCGAAATATCTTTTTTTTGAAGTAGTAGTACCTCCCGCCTAAAAAACCATTCCTGTGGGTTTGCCAGACCTTTTTTTCATACAAGCCGGATAGGGATAGCTTAGCCCAGCAGATTTTTGCAAGCTGAAAAATGATGTGCCTGTCTTAAATTGCCTTCATTTGTAAGTGCCAGAAAATCAATAGAATGCATTTTTATTTAGAAATATTATAAATAAGTCTTGACTTGAATGAGTATTCAGAAATACTTTTGCGCCATCAATTTATAATTAATCTAAATAAAAATAATAAATGAAACCAATACTACTGACCTTCCTCGGCTGCCTCATGTATTCGGTACTATGGGCTCAGAATGGCAAAATAGTGGGTACCATCACCACCCTCGACGGCCAACCCGCCGCCCAGGTAAACGTAACATTGCAGGGTACTAACAAAGGTACCGTGACGCAGCCTGACGGCACGTATACCCTCAGCGAATTGCCAGCCGGCAATTTTACACTGGTAGCCAGCTTTGTGGGCTTGAAGACCCGCAGCGAGCCGGTGCTTCTGTCCGGGGGAGAAACCAAAACGGTCAATTTTACGCTATTCGAAAATAGCCGTCAGTTGCAGGAAGTGACCGTGCTGGCCAATACCAATCCCTACAAGGCCGACTACACCTCCAAGTCGCTGCGGCTGATGTCGCCTATTCTCGAAACTCCCCAGAATATTCAGGTGGTAGGCCGGCAGCTTATCGCCGACCAGCAGGTGTTTGATATGCTGGAAGGGATTCAGCGCAATGTGGCCGGCGTGCAGAAAGTGGAGCACTGGGACAACTACGCCCGGCTCAACGCCCGGGGCGCGCAGATTACGGCCTTCCGCAATGGTATGAACGTGCAGATGCCCTGGGGGCCGCTGGCCGAAGACCTGAGCATGGTGGAGCGCATCGAGTTTGTGAAGGGTCCGGCGGGCTTTATGCTGGCCAACGGCGAGCCGAGCGGCTTCTACAATGTCGTCACCAAAAAGCCTACCGGGACCACCAAAGGCGAGGCGTCGTTCAGTCTGGGTAGCTTCGAAACCTACCGAACCACGCTCGATCTGGACGGCAAACTCAGTAAGGATGGCAAGCTGCTGTACCGGCTCAATGTGATGGGGCAGCTGCGTGGCTCGCACCGCGATTTTGAGTACAACAACCGCTACTCCATCGTACCCGTAATCAAGTACCAGATCGATAACAAGAGCGCCCTGACGCTGGAATACACCCGCCAGTTTTCGGAGATGAGCGTCATTGGCAGCAACTACGCTTTTTCCAATAAAGGCATGGGCGACCTGCCCGTTGGCTTCACTACGGCCGAGCCCAATCTGGCCCCCACGCGCATTAACGACCAGAGCGTGCTGGGTATCTTCGAGCATTTCTTTAACGAAAAATGGAAGCTAACGGCTCAGATGGCCTACTTCCACTACGACCAGGTAGGGCAGAGTATCTGGCCCTGGGGCATATCTACGGTAGACAATACCTCCATGCAGCGGGGTATCAGCATCTGGGACGCGCTCGGTCAGAGCAAAACGGGCCAGATATTCCTGAACGGCAGCGCCCGCACGGGCGGCGTAACCCACAACCTGCTGGGGGGTATCGACATGAGCCACAAGGACTATTTTGCCGACTGGAACCAGGGCGCGGCCCTGGGCGACAGTACCTTCAATATCTACGACCCCGTGTACGGCCGGGTACCGGCCAGTGCCATTCCGGTCTGGGACCGCAGCCGCAACATCCGCGAGCGGGGCGTGCGCTACAACACCAGCTACGGTTCCTTTTACGTGCAGGACGAACTGGGCCTTTTCGAGAACAAGTTGCGCCTGACCCTGGCCGGACGCTACACCAATCTCCGCAACCTCAACCCGTACAGCGGCAACACCGACGACGGGAAGTTTACGCCCCGGCTGGGCCTGAGCTACTCGGTGAACAAACAGACGGCCGTGTACTTTGTGTATGACCAGGCCTTTGTAGCCAATCCGGGCCTCGATTGGCAGGGCAACAGCTTTGACCCCATCACGGGCAACAACCTTGAAGTGGGCATCAAGAAAGACTGGTTTGACAAGCGCTGGAACTCGTCGGTGACGGCCTACCGCATCATCAAAAACAACGTACTTACCACCGACACGGAGCACCCCGATCCTACTACGGGCCAGTTTGTGTTCAGCCGGCAGACTGGTCAGCAGCAGGTAGAGGGTGTGGAGGTAGACATCAAAGGCGAGCTGCTGCCCCACCTGGACCTGATCCTCAACTATGCCTACACGGATGCCCGCATCACCCGCGACTCCGACGAGTCGGTGGTGGGCAACCAGGTACCGGGGGCTACGAAGCATATCCAGAACGCCTGGCTGTCGTACTCGCTGCCCACCAGTGCTCTCAAAGGCCTCAAATTTTCGCTGGGCTACCAGTACCAGGCGGGGCGGTCGTCGTGGTTTATTTTTGACAATTCCGAAAACTCCCTGCCCGACTACTTCCGGCTCGACGCGGGGCTGTCGTACCACACGCGGTCGTTTGGCGTGAACCTCAACGTCAACAACCTGCTCAACAACTACCTGTACTCCGGCGCTCCCTACGGCAGCACCTACTACTGGCAGACCGAACCCGGCCGCAACGCCCGCCTGACCATCAACTACCGTTTCTAATACAGGATGAGGTTCAAAAAAATCATCGGAAAAATACACCTCTGGCTCGGACTCGCCTCCGGGCTGGTGGTGTTCGTTGTAGCTATCACGGGCTGCCTGTACGCCTTTCAGGAAGAAATCCAGAACCTGACGCAGCCCTACCGCTTCGTGGAGGCGCAGCGGGCCGCTTACCTGCCGCCCTCGGTGCTCAAAGATATTGCTGCCAAACAACTGCCCGGCAAGCATCTGCACGCCGTGGAGTATGAGAAACCCGGCCTGGCCACGCAGGTATCGTTTTTTCACTTTGAGCCTTCGTACTACTACAAGGTATACCTCAACCCCTACACGGGTGAGGTGCTGAAAGTAAAGGATATGGACGCCGATTTTTTTCGGATCGTACTCATGGGGCATTACTACCTGTGGCTGCCGCCGGCCATCGGGCAGCCCGTGGTAGCGTCGGCGACGCTGATTTTTACGGTGCTGCTCATCACGGGCATTATCCTGTGGTGGCCGCGCAATAAGGCCGCGGCCCGGCAGCGTTTCCGGTTCCGGTGGAAGGAGGGCCTCCAATGGAAGCGCAAAAACTACGACCTGCACAATGTGCTGGGCTTCTACGCCTCCTGGGTAGCCATTATCCTGGCCCTGACGGGGCTGGTG
>CATMVR010000218.1 GCA_950075905.1 uncultured Persicitalea sp.
CGCCGTACTATTGGTCAGAAGATCCCGTACTGGTGCATCGTGCAGGGGGATATGGTATACTTTTATGGAAGTGCGGTGCGCAAGTAGGGGGAGGCCAGCCAGGGCCAGGGTCCCGGTGCGGATAAAAGTTCGGCGACTAAGATTGCGATTCTTACTATTCATCTGGATACAAGTACTTTGTGTAAAGTTAAAAAGATAATACGTTAAACGAAAAAACCGTCCGATCCGGTGCCGGGCTTTCAAATTGTATGCGGATGATACCACATGGAACGTAATTTTTCTATACGTATTCTACAAAAAGTAAGCAGCCCCAGGCTGGAAAATTGGTTCAGAATGCCCATTTTTGACCCATTGATTCTTAGATTTTCAAAAACAAAATTGCATGGATTTATGTACGGAGCGGCTGCTTCTGAAAGAAATGACCTGGGATGACATCAACATCATTCATAGGTTGCACCAGATTGAAGAAGTGGCCGAGTTTAACACCATCGGCATTCCCCGACATACCGGTGATACGCTGGAAGTAATGCTATCGGCCCTGGAAGACCAGCACATGAAGATCAGACAGCACTTTGGCTGGACCGTCTGGACCAAAGATACCGAAGAGTTTGTTGGAGAAGGGGGCATGCATCTGTCCGCCGACCGTTTCCGGCGGGGCGAGATTCATTACAGCCTCATGCCCGAGCACTGGCACAAAGGCTACGCCACCGAACTAGTGAAATGCCTGATCAGGTTTGGCTTTACCGAATTGACACTGCATCGTATACAGGCTGGCGTTGCTGTTGGAAACGGTCGCTCAATACACGTCCTGGAAAAGGCCGGCATGACCCGCGAGGGGCTGCGGCGTAAAAATCTGCCGCTGCGTGAGGGCTGGCAGGACAGCTACCAGTACGCTATTCTGGAAGATGATTTTTTTAAGGAATAAAAAGTACCCGCTGTCTGTTGTTTTGCGTGGCGGCACAGTGTGTACTTCTAATACGTATTTTACAAAAAAAGAGCTACATGTTTTGTAAAATACAGGAAGGAATGCCACTTTGCGGTGGGTGCCTTTTCCACCCCTTCAAAACCGATGAGAAAGTATAATTGGGTACCGGTCTTTTTTTTGATATTCGGACTTTGCTGGCTGTACGTGCCAGGCTTAACGCTGTTTCTTCTACCAAGGACTATCCCCGGCTTCTTCTTCTTGTTTAGCCTCATCCTAGCGCTGCCATTGCTGCTGCTGGCAGGCTTACTGCTAAAATACAAGAAACTCGTGCATGGTTCTTTGCTTGGCTTGTTTAGTTTGTTCGGAGTGGTGATCGGTACCTTCGTTTCTATTATAGGCGTTGGCCTTTGGCACGACTACCAGTCAGAGAAGTTGATGGTCTATCTGGATCGCTACCATGCACGAACGGGGCATTTTCCTGAAAAAATAGACGAAGTGGCCCCGCTTTTATACCATTGGGGCATCTACTACCATCGAAACACCGCTCCACTCGCCTGCTCGATTCATTACAGTTATGCTATTCCGGGCGGAGTAGAGTATACCAACCGTGAGGGCGAAAGCAAAGGAATGTGGCGGCAGATCAGTAATCGGGATTGAGCCGAAAATTCCACTAAAAAAACCTGACTGTTTTCTTTCCAACCTACATTAAAAAAGGCCATTCCCGTCGCAGGAAATGGCCTTTTTTGGGTGATCAATTGCCGGTTCAGGCTTCTGCCTTGGGCTTACGGCCCGCCCGTTTTGTTTTTTGTGTAGGTTGATTAAACTTTAATTCGTATCCTTCTACATCGTTGTCAAACTCAAACGAATTAACATCAAAGGAATATTTGTTATTTTGGAAATCAATACCGCTGTTTTCCAAAATTACTCCCAGTGGGATAAAGTAATTCCGCCCGCTCTCTTTCATTTCGAATACACCTTCTTGGTCGGCAGAGGCCGGAAGGATGTACAGTGATTTGATTTTTCTCTTATTTTCGGGAACACCTATTCTGAACGCTTTCCCTTCGGGATTTAACCCTACTTCCTCGGCAGATTTCTGGGGAATTATTACCTTGCCGGTAGCCGAAATATAACCGGTTGCCTTCTGTGCTGTTTCTTCTTTTTTCTTTGCAGGCTTGTTCTCCTCAGGAGTAAAAAAGCGAATATCTTCTAGTTTCATAGTTAGTAGTTTTTAATTTATTCTCTGCAAAAAAACGAAATAAATTTGATAATCAATATTAATTTGTCCTTAAAACTTTTTTAATTGTTCGCTATCAAATAAGAACCATAAAAAAGTATTTATTGCTCAGTAGCTTTTTCTATCTCTGGATATTACTTATTTTTTCAATCAAAATTTGTTGCTTTCTGGGCGTAGACTTGAATTGCTGGCGGTATGATATTTGTCATGAATACAGTATTAGTCGGCGTTGTACTGGTGCAAAATTTTTACAATTTGTAAATTAGCCTTCTGATTATAAGTAATTTAAGACTGGCCTGTCTATGGAATATATCGATTACTATAAAGTGCTGGGAGTAGAAAAAAATGCCTCTGAGAGCGAGATAAAAAAGGCATACCGTAAGCTGGCCCGGAAGTATCATCCCGACATTAACCCCAACGACAAGGATGCCGAGCGGATGTTTAAGCAGATCAATGAGGCCAATCAGGTGCTGGGCGATCCTGAAAACCGGAAAAAATACGACAAGTACGGCAAAGACTGGAAGCACGCCGAGGAGTTTGAAAAAGCCGGGCAACAGCGTCGGTACTCACAGCAAGGCGGCGGCCGACAAAGCACCTGGGGCGGGTTTTCCGAAGGAGATTTTGGCAGTAGCGACTACTCCAATTTCTTTGAATCGATGTTTGGGGACGGATTTTCGGGCCGGGGTGGCCGCGGGCAGGTCAAGTTTAGGGGGCAGGATTATAATGCAGAACTTACGCTTGACATTCATGAGGTATATACTACCCACAAACGCACGCTGACGGTAAACGGGAAAAACATCCGCCTGACTATTCCGGCTGGGGTAAAGGATGGGCAGGTAATCAAAGTAAATGGCTACGGGGGTGAGGGAGTCAATGGCGGTCCCAACGGAGATTTGTACATTAGTTTTTCAATTACCAATAGTACGAAGTTCAGGCTGGATGGAAATAATTTTCACACAACGGTGCAGCTGGATCTTTACAAAGCACTGCTGGGAGGGGCAATTACTGTGGATACTTTCGACGGAAAAGTAAAACTCAACGTAGCGCCGGAAACCCAGAACGGAATCAAAATAAAGCTATCCGGAAAAGGATTTCCGGTTTACAAAAAGGAGGGTGAATTTGGGGATCTGTACATTACGTACGAGGTTGTACTTCCCCAAAATCTCACCGAAAAGGAAAAAGAACTATTCAGGGAACTCGCTAAACTAAGAGCGCTATGAAAGAGGAAAAGTTGGTGCCTATCTCCACGCTTTGCGTCCACTACGAAGTAGAGATGGCTTTTTTCAGCGAACTAAACGAGTACGGCCTCATCGAGATAGATACGCAGGAACAAACGGAGTGTATCCGGGTAGAGTGTATACCCGAAATAGAAAAAATGATCAGGATTCATCGCGACCTGCGGGTAAATATGGAGGGAATTGATGTGGTGTGGAATCTGTTACAGAAAATGGATGAACTGCAAAACGAATTGATGGCCGTCCGGAGCCGGTTGCGCCTGTACGAATAGTAGCGCTGGCTGAATTTTTTACCGGAATTTTATGAGTTATTTTATAGATAATCAACTATCTACGCATTAAACTAATAGCAATGTTATGAAAGGGAATATTTATATAGTGCCCAGATGGAGCGGTAACGAGCATTCGGATTGGTACGATTGGTTTAAAAAAGAAGTGGAATCAAATTATGACTATTCGGTACAGGCCCTGAATTTGCCACACTGGAACTCGCCAACGGTTGCTGACGCGACCAACTACCTGGTTCGGGAGATTCCGATGCCCGATGAGTCCACAATTCTAATAGGCCATAGCGTAGGCTGCCTGGCTATATTACATTACTTGGAGGAAATTATGTCCCGCAACTCAGACGTAAAAATCGGTGGTCTTCTGCTGGTAGCAGGCTGGTTTGATGTAGATGAACCCTGGGATACCGCACAGCCCTGGCTGGATAATGAGGATTTGAGTTATGGGTTGTTCCGGAAAAATATTCTTCAAAAACGGGTGATTGTTTCTGATAACGACCCGTTTACATCCGACTATGAAGCCAATGCCGTTTTGTGGAAGGACCGCCTGGGGGCGGAGGTGACCCTTTGTCCGGGTAAGTCACATTTTAATTCTTCGGTTGAACCGGATGTTATGGCCGAATTCAGGAATATGATCCATGAATCTCCGACTGTTTGAATAGCAAATGTACCATTTGTGAATAGCTGTTGGTATTCATAACACTGATTATAAAAAGAGCGAAGGCAAACCGGAGTACGGCTACCTTCGCTCTTTTGCTTTGGGTGAATTTGTAAACAGGACCTTTGGAGAAAGCCCGTTTTTGGGCTTATTTGGCTAGTTGGGTAGCCTTGTCAATCTGTTGGGCAAACTGCGTGAGCGTGTCACTGACCCGCTGTATACCCTGCTCGGCTTCTTTCCAGTTTTTCTGTTCGATGGCTTCCCGGATCATCGGTAGGGTTTTGACCCCATAGCCGGTGTAAAAACCCGGTGCGTAGATCTGATGCTGAAACCACGGGCGACGGGGCAGGCCTTCGGGGTGGGTGAGGTAGCGCTCCGTTTTGTACAGCGTTTCGTTCAGCTTTTTCAGATCATTAGCCGCAATAGTCCCGGTGCTGGCCGTAGCCTGCGCGTAGGCGGCAGCACTTTTTTCCAGGGTAGCGAGGGCGTTTTCCAGGGGGGCAAAATTGAGGTAGGGTACCTCCGGCATGGGCTCGGGCTGCACAAAAGGCTCCTTAGGGTCGGAGGCCAGCTGGAAGCGGTTCTCTTTCAACAAACGGTTGTGCTCTTCGGCCTGCGTGCGCTGGGCATCTACCTGCTGCCTGATTTCGGCGGCGTATTGCTGCACGGTATTACTGAAATTCTGAAATTCAAAAGGCAGTATCGTAGCATCGGCCATGCGGAGCACGCAGCGCCCCATGGTTTCGGCCAAAGCTACGCCGTATGAGAAATCGGTATCCTTGAAGCGGGTATAATGGTCAAACGAATCGTAGATGGAGTGGTACTCGCCCCCGCCGTCTTCGCCCCCAAACCCGATGTTCATGGAGGCTATGCCCACATGCTGGATAAAAGGCGTGTAGTCTGAGCCGGAGCCCAGCGCCCCGATGCGGAGATCAGCCCGGCTGCGGGCTTCCTGTTTGGCTTTGGGATTGCCGTCCACCAGCACTTTGGCCCGCAGCCGGTCGCTCACGCTGACTTTCTTCTGCGGGTCGGTGACGTCGCGGGCCACTTGGTTCAGGAATTTTTCGAGCGTATGCGAGCCACCCGCAAAAAGGAAGCCTCGACCGTTGGCGTCGGAGTTGAGGTACACCACGGCTTTGTCTTTCAACTCCTGCTGGCGCTCCTCTACCCACTCGGTGGAGCCGAGCAGGCCGGGCTCCTCGGCGTCCCAGAGGGCATACACCAGGGTACGTTTTGGTTTCCAGCCCGTTTTGACCAGTTCGCCCAGGGCACGGGCCTCTTCCAGCACTACCACCGCGCCGCTCAGCGGATCGTTGGCGCCGTACACCCAGCCATCGTGGTGGTTGCCCCGGATCACCCATTCGTCGGGGTACTCGCTGCCTTTGAGGGTAGCTATTACGTTATAAGCGGGCTCTACTTTCCAGTCAAATTCAAGTTTGAGGTGTACCCTGGCCGGACCGGGACCTACGTGGTAGGTTATGGGCAGGGCACCGCGCCAGGCGGCCGGAGCTACCTCCCCGCCCAGGGCTTTGAGCAGCGGCAAGGCGTCGCCGTAGGAGATGGGCAGCACGGGTATTTTCATGATCGTGGGTGCATCCTTGTAGTCGAGCCGTTTGGCGTTTTTGGTAGCGCCGTAGCCGGGCGTGAGCGGGTCGCCGGGGTACAGGGGCATATCGAGCACGGAGCCGCGCTGCGCCCCGGCGTCGCTCTTGTAAGCGCCGGTAGGGTACACATCGCCCTGAAAGTAGCCGTCTTCTTTCGGATCGGAATAAATGATACAGCCAATGGCCCCGTTTTCGGCGGCCACCTTGGGCTTGATACCCCGCCAGGAGTTGCCGTACTTGGCCAGCACGATTTTGCCCCTGACATCGATTCCCATTTTTTTCAGGGTTTCGTAGTCTTCGGGAATGCCATAATTCACAAAGACCAGCTCGGCGGTCACGTCGCCGTCGGCGGAGTAGGCGTGGTAGGTAGGGAGTTGCTCTTTGGTTTGCCCCGAGGTGGCGTCTTCTTTCAGGGGTGGCTCGGTGAGGGAGGCTTTAAACTTAGTGGGAGCTACCAGCTCCACGATCCGCGTTTTGGGGGTAGGAAACAGTACGTAAGAGGTATCGATCCGGGCCTCGAAGCCGTAGGACTTAAAGAGATCACGGGCGTACTCGGCGTTTTCACGGCCGAAGGGTGAGCCCACGTGGTGCGGGCGGGCGCTCATGCGCTTCATGTGGGCGCGCAGGTTTTCGGCTTTCAGCTGCTGGTCAAACTGCTTTTCGAGCGCCAGCTCTTTCTGGGTAGCCGCGGCATCAAAGCCCAGCAGGCTCTGCGCCTCTGCGGCCGGAAACAGCAAACAGCAAAGACCGGCTGCCCAGACGATTTTAGGAAAGGGGTACTTCATGGATTAGCTCAGGTTTATGAAAGGAGTATTAGAAAAAGAAGCAGGGAATATACTACCAAAAAGCCGAATGCAGAAAGCAAAAGAGCCAGTCTCAGAATATTATGCCCTATTTTTGCAGAATATTCAAATAAGGCTGACAAGAATTAACACAAGCGGTAGAGCTTCATCTCTTAGCTGACTTCCCCATGAACATTCAATATGTCCTGGAAATAATCGGGACCTTTGCTTTCGCCATTTCCGGGGCCCTGGCCGTACGTGACAAAGAGCACCGCGATTGGTTTTCGGCTACCTTTACGGCCTTCATTACGTCTATTGGCGGCGGTAGCGTGCGTGATGTATTACTTGGAAGCTATCCGCTGGTCTGGATCAGCGATATCACCATTCTGTACGCCATTCTGGCCGGGGTAGTGGCCACCTTCATTTTTTACAAAAAGCTGCTCCGGCTGCGCCGTACCCTGTTTTTGTTCGATACCTTCGGAATCGCGCTGTTTACCATCGTGGGTACCGAAAAAGCCCTGCACCTGGGCGTTCGGCCCGAGATAGCGGCCATTATGGGTGTATTTTCGGCCGTCATGGGCGGGGTGATCCGGGATACCCTCACCAACGACCTCCCCATTATTTACCAGAAAGAAGTATACACCACGGCTTGTCTCGCGGGAGCCATCAGCTACCTGGTACTTGACTATTTTGGTGCCGAGCGCATCACGGCTTTTGTCCTTGCTTCGGCGGTCATCATCGTTATTCGCATCCTGGCTGTGCGCTACGAGTGGCGCATTCCGGTTTTTTTCAGGTAATAGTAGTTACCCAAAAAAAGGAACAGAGCGTTTGGCTCTGTTCCTTTTTTAATTCGTCTCTGGTACAAAACTACCTTCCTGCCGCGGCCGTGGCTTTTGGAAGCGGCTTACGGGGTATTTTGGTATCGAGCTGAGCGGTGTTGTACACAAAAGCCGCCACCACGGTAGCCATTTGTTTGAGGTCGTCCATCACCAGCCGCTCGTAGGTATCGGCGTTGGTGTGGTGGGTACGGGTGTTGTACTCGATCCCATCCTGGATAAACTGAAAACCCGGCAGGCCCAGTCCGT
>CATMVR010000219.1 GCA_950075905.1 uncultured Persicitalea sp.
GGAGCAGCGAGGACGGCTCACCCGTCAAGCTGCGCCCTGAGGATGTCCCCGACACCGGCGAGCCGATGTACGAAGTCGCTAAGCGTACCCCCGGCCTTAAACCCCCGGCGGTATGGTTTCCGCATACACTAATGGGCATCTCTACGTCTGATTTTAAAGAGGATACCACCGCTGGTGCCTTCGGGCCCTTTGCCGGACAGATGTTTGTGGGTGATCAGGGCCACAGCAAAATCATGCGCGTGGCGATGGAAAAAGTCAACGGTGTGTGGCAGGGAGCCTGCTTTCCCTTTCGGGAGGGCTTTCAGTCGGGGCTGATCCGGCTGTCGTGGGGCCTGGATGGCTCGATGTTTGTGGGGCAGACCTCCCGCGGGTGGTCGGCTACGGGCAAGAGTCCCTTCGGGATTCAGCGGCTGGTATGGACCGGACAGACACCTTTCGAAATTAAAACCATTACGTCAAAGCCTGATGGCTTCGAAGTAGCCTTCACGCTGCCGGTAGATGCCGCCACGGCCGGCGATCCCGCTTCGTACAGTCTTAATAGCTTTACTTATAAGTACCATCATACTTACGGCAGCCCGATTATCAACGCCGAGCCTCTGGCGATAAAGGGCATCGTGGTAGCCGCCGACGGCCTCAGTGCCCGCCTCGTAATAGACGAGAGCAAACTTAGAAAAGGGTACATCCACGAGGTGAAAGCCGAGGGGGTGAAGTCCAAAGAGGGGTTGCCGCTGCTGCACAACACGGGCTACTATACACTCAACGAAATCGGGGGAGGCCAGAAGGCCGACGCCGCGCGCTTTACCGCCAGCAGTACCAACGCAATGCCGGCTATGGACCACAGCCAGCATAGTGTGAGTGAAGCTATGCCGATGGCACCTTCGGCCAAGCGGGTCACTACCCAGCCAACTACCTGGACCAACGGCCCCGATCAGGTTATTACCATTGGTACCAAACCGGGACTAAAATTTGACCTCTCCGAGATTCAGGTGAAAGCGGGCAGCAAAGTAAAGTTTGTCTTCAATAATAACGACGACATGCTGCATAACTGCGTCATTACGCTGCCCGGTGCCGCCAATAAGGTAGGCGAGACTGCTCTCAACCTGGGCCTGAAAGGCGCCGAGATGAACTACATCCCCGACATGAAGGAGGTACTGTACCATACCGGCCTTATGCAGCCTGAGAGCAGCGAGGCGCTTTACTTTGTAGCCCCGGCCAAAGCTGGCGACTATCAGTATGTGTGTACTTTTCCCGGCCATCATACGCTGATGCAGGGAAAAATGAAGGTAGTGAAGTAGGGACATCCGTATAGCTAAATACCGAAGAGGCCGCTTTCAAGTCAGGAAGGCGGCCTCTTCTGGTCTTTTGAAGGGTAGTCAAGTCGTGAGAATTATAAGATCGTAGTGTCAGCCGATTCCGACCTGCTACTTAGAGTCAAAATAATGCTTACATTGGTATAAAACCAAAAGGAAAGCAAATAAGCAGAAACCTATGAAGCCACTAAGAGTACTGGTTACCGGCGCCACCGGCATGGTGGGTGAAGGGGTTGTACATGAATGCCTGCGACATCCAGACGTAGAAGAGGTACTGATCATCAACCGCAAGGCCTCGGGCATGACGGACGGGAAGTTGACGGAAATTATCCATGGCGATTTTTATGACATTACGCCCATTGAAAGTCAGCTGCGGGGCTACAATGCCTGTTTCTTCTGTTTGGGTACTTCGTCGGTGGGGATGAAGGAAGAAGACTACTACAAAGTGACCTATACCCTGACCCTGCATGTAGCGGAGGTGCTGAGCCGTCTCAATCCGGAGATGACGTTCTGCTACATTTCGGGCGCAGGTACAGATAGTACCGAAAAAGGCCGGAGTATGTGGGCGCGGGTAAAAGGCAAAACCGAAAACAACCTGATGAAACTACCCTTCCGGCGGGCATTTGCATTTCGGCCGGGGTTTATCAAGCCCATACCGGGGCTAGTACGCACCAATGCCTACTACAAGTACATCGGCTGGTTATTTCCGATTGGCCGGGCGCTGTATCCGGCGGGCTTCTGCACTCTGCCCGAACTGGCCCGGGCGCTCATTCATGTGGCCAAAGACGGCTACGAGAAATCGCTGGTTGAAGGCAAAGATATCATTCAACTGGCGGAACGGGAGGAGCAGGCGTAGCCGGACTTTTGGGTTTTCTTCTCCACCATCGCTTCTTTCTACCAGCAATTCCTTCCAGGCTGGTTTTAAAATAGCGCAGGGCATCGTCCATTTCGCGGTTGATGGCTTGCCGCGCCAGGCTGGACTCGCGCACCAGCAGCAGGCTGGCGTAAAAGAGCAGTAGCGAACCAATAAGGCTGAGCAGAACGGGTAGCCAGGTGCGCCGCGAGTTGATCACATCCAGTACCCCCAGGCTGATACTGGTGGCAATAAATACTCCCAGTGCCAGGTAGAGGCTGATCAGTGCTCTTTGCAGCAGCCGGGTACGCGTGGTGGCTTTGTCCATAAGATAAAACAGCAGCTTTCCTTCGCGCGTCATCCAGTCGGTGGAATCACCGTGCTCCTTCACCAGCGCTTTGAGTTGGTCGAGCAGATAGCGGCAGCGATCGATGACCCGGCTGAGACGCTGGGAGGTAATCGTGATCAGCGAGCCGCAGGCCAGAATCAGCACCACGGGCGCAATCATGGAGGAGAGAATAGTGAGGGTAGTCGAAAGTCGGGTTATGGCAGTCAGGTCACCCATGGTACTTATCAATAATTTGTTTTCCCCGGGTAGGACGGTGAGGGTCCGGAGTTTTTGCAATTTAATGTTTTAAACCGTAAAAGGATAGGTTTCCGGCACCTTACTTATGTCCGGCTGTAGCCGGATGGGGTGCAGCGCAGAGGTTGTGTCAAGATAAATGAAGGCGTCGTACCGCCGGCTCAGTACGGTAGGTACGTAGTTTCCGCGTTTCTCCTGCCCCGCCTGGTATACTACCCCAATGGCCCGGTGGGGTAGGGGTTGCCGGAAACGGTCCTGGCTTGCTTCATTCCGGTTAAAAATCAGCAGCCTGTTTTCTTCTGACTCCCGGTGAAGAATATCCTCGATGCTTCCCTCGCGTGCGGGCGGAACGGTCATCTCTTCCATGGGAGCGCCCCAGAACTGTCCGGCAAGTACCGAGCCGGCATACGATCCAAAGCCTACCAGAACGGTATCAAGCTCGCCGAATTGCTGCCGGGCCAGCTGTCCAAGGTTAAAAAGTCCCGCGTGCTTCATGTCTGTATAGCGGGCATCGCCAATGTGCGTATTGTGCTCCCACACCACCACTTTTGAGTCAAGCCCGTGAAAATCCATCAGGCGGCTGAGGGTCTCCATCATGTGCTGGTCGCGGATATTCCAGGTTTTATCATCAAAACCCACCATGTTGGCGTAGTATCGTTCGGCGTTGACAGCGATGTAGGCATTCTGTTCCATGTTTAGCGAAGCTTCCGGGTCATGATCATACTGGGGAGCCCTGTTGCGGATTTCAGCAAGCAAATCAATCACCTCTTGTCGGCACGAGGCTTTTAGCCCGTACTGCGCCCGTGCGTAGTCCTGCGCATCTTCTCCATAAGGCTCAAAGCAGCGAATGGCCTGCCGCGCTTTTTCCGCGCTATCGGCGTCATATTCTTCGAGGTACTCCATGATCGCCTCCATCGACTCCCAGAGACTATACACATCCAGACCGTAAAAGCCTACGCGTTTATTGGCGGGCAGGCCGGCGTTATGCTCTTTCAGGTAGGTGATCAGGGCGTCAATCTCCCAGTTGGCCCACATCCAGGTAGGCCAGCGCTCAAAGCTCCGCAGTACTTCGCGTGAGGTCTTGTCTTTATCACCGTAGCCCCGCACGTAGCGATTGAGGCGGTAGCAGTCAGGCCAGTCGCCTTCGACGGCTACGAAATTAAAACCTTTTTCTTCGATGAGACGTCTGGTGATAGCCGTTCGCCAGGTGTAGTATTCGTGGGTGCCGTGCGAGGCTTCGCCCAGCATTACGCAGCGGGCTTTCCCAATCCGGGTCAGCAGGGGGGCCAGGTCTTTGGCTCCGTGCAGGGCGTAGGTACTTTCCTGATCTGCCTCTTTGTACCAGGGCTCTATTTTGCTGTTTTCCATAGTGTGAGTAGGATTAATTTCTGTTCGAAAAATCAAAGGTTCTGCCCGAACCTCTTCCCATCAGATCGAGCAGTTCCTGGTCAGTAAAATCCCCGAAAGAGTCGTAGGCCTGCCCCACGCCAAAGAAAGGCTGGGGCTGGTACAGTACTTCCACGGCATCCGCCTCTTCGTACAGGTGCTCGTCGAAGTTGCGGCCCGACACCGGTGCGGCAACGACTACACGTCCGGCTTCCTTCTGGCGACACAGGCGTACCACCGGCACCAGAGTAACGCCCGTGGCAATGCCATCGTCCACCACGAGTATATTCTTTCCTTTCATATCAGGTAGGGGCTCTCCCTGCCGGTACAGCTGCACCCGTCGGTGTACTTCGTCGGTCTGTTTTTCTATTATTTTGTAGATAGTGTCGGGTTTGAGATAGTCTCGCCCCTTTTGGTTTATATACACGGAGTTGTCCTCAGCCACAGCCCCAAAGCCAACTTCCTGGTGATCGGGATAGGGTAGTTTTTTGGCTACGACCAACGTCAGGGGCAGGTTGAGCCGTTTGGCTACGTAATAAGCCACCTCCACGCCACCGCGGGGAATACCCACCACAAGGGCCGCCAAATCCCCGTAGCGGGGTTCGAGAAACCGGGCTAGCTGTTCGCCGGCATCCTGCCTGTTTCGGAAAGATTTTTCATCGTCATCATACATCATCCGTTTGCTTTTAATTCTACAAGTGTGCTAGCAGAATTGGCAAAAAAAGCGCGCCAGAATGGGCCGGCATCCTTGAACAAACCTTACAGAACCCTACTGAAAAAATAATTCAGTTCCTGAAAGTATCGGCATTCATTTGTATGACAACAAAAAGCTTGCCTCCCTGCCAATCGCCCCTATTTTTACCTTATATTAGACCCTTAATTCATAAATAAACTTTGCCAACCCCGAATGAAAAAGACGTTACTCATTCCCTTTGTGTCCGCAGCGGCGGTTTTTCTTACTCCCTTGTCGTCCCATTCACAAACCATCGTGCAGCGCGACCCAGCCATTGTGCAGCTGATAGATCAGGTGTCGGCCGACAGCCTCAAAGCTCACGTGGAAAAGCTGGTAAGCTTTGGTACCCGGCAGACCCTAAGTGGTACGCAGGGCAAGCGCGGCATTGTACCCGCCCGGGAGTGGATTCTGAGTAAGTTCAACGATTACGGTAAGCAGGCCGGCGGTCGGCTTACCGCCACCATCGATACCTGGACGCTGCAGCCCGACGGCCGCCGCATAGACAAACCCGTAGATATGGGGAATGTAATGGCTACACTGAAAGGTACCGACCCCAACGACGACCGCGTTTTTATGGTCAGTGCGCACATGGATAGCCGCGTCACGAATGTCATGAATCGCACCGATGATGCCCCCGGCGCCAACGACGACGGCTCGGGCACGGCGGCGGTCATTGAACTGGTGCGGGTCATGAGCCGGCAAAACTTTCCAGCTACGATTGTTTTTGTAGCGTTTAGCGGCGAAGAACAGGGCCTGCTGGGAGCCAGCCACCTGGCCCAGCGCGTCGTAGACGAAAAGTGGAATCTGGAAGCGCTGCTCAATAACGATATCATGGGCTCTAACAACAGCCATGACACCAAGCTGATCAACAACACTATTGTGCGGGTATTCAGCGAGGGGCTTTCTGGCTTCGAAACCGACAAGCGCGCGGCGTCGGTGCGGCAGTATGGTCTCGAAAACGATGGCAAAGCCCGTACCCTGGCCCGCTATGTGAAAGAAATCGGCGAGCGCTACGTGGATCACCTTGAAGTACGGATGATTTACCGCAATGACCGCTATCTGCGCGGGGGTGACCATACGCCTTTTGTGAACAAAGACTTTGCGGCGGTGCGTATTACCGAAATGAACGAAAATTTTGAGCACCAGCACCAGGATCTGCGCACCGAAGACGGCATCGTTTACGGGGACAAAGTAGAATTCATGGATTTTGAGTACCTGCGCAAGAATACCGCCATGAACCTGGCCAACCTGGCTAACCTGGCGAAGTCGCCCATGCAGCCCCAGAATGTGACCATGGATGTGCGCAGCCTGACCAATACCACCAAGATTTACTGGCAGGCTCCCAAAACGGGTAAGGTGAAGGGCTACTATATTTTGATGCGGGAAACGCACTGGCCCACCTGGCAAAAGAAGATTTTTACCGATAAGCAGGGTATGGAGCTACCCTACTCCAAAGACAACTATTTCTTTGCCGTACAGGCCGTAAGCGAAGACGGCAACGAAGGCCTGCCGGTAATCCCGAAACCGGGGATGCGGTAGAGTGGCAGTCGGCGGTTGGCTTTCGGCGGTCGGCTTTTCCATCTAATCTGAATTTATTTTTCTGCACAAGAAAAAGGCCGCTTCGTGCAGAGGCGGCCTTTTTCCTTTATCCAGAATCTTCCTTTTGAATTGCAGCTAAAAGCCGACCGCCGATAGCCGACGGCCGACCGCCACTCAAATAAACCGGTTGATCAGGTTTTCGAGGTACTCCTGCTTGCCGGAGATGATCGCGGGTTCGCCGTTGTCGGCGGCCAGGCTAAACAGATCTTCCAGCGAGAGGTTGCCTTTTTCAAAGGCACTACCCTTGCCGCTGTCGAAGCTGGCGTAGCGGTTGGTGCGGATCTTCTCGTACTCACCGTTCTGAATAATTTTATCGGCTACGAGCAAAGCACGGGCCACCACATCCATCCCGCCAATGTGGGCGTAGAAGATATCCTCCACGTCGGTGGAGTTACGGCGGCGTTTGGCGTCGAAGTTGATTCCGCCGCCGGCCAGTCCGCCCGCTTTCAGAATCACCAGCATGGCCTGCGTCCACTCCATGAGGTCGTTCGGGAACTGATCCGTGTCCCAGCCATTCTGGTAGTCGCCGCGGTTGGCGTCAATGGAGCCCAGCAAGCCGGCGTCGGCGGCTACCTGCAGCTCGTGCTGGAAAGTGTGCCCCGCCAGGGTAGCGTGGTTTACTTCCAGATTCAGCGAAAAATCGTCCAGGAGGTCAAACTGACGCAGGAAGCCAATGACGGTAGCGGCGTCGTAGTCGTACTGGTGTTTGGTAGGCTCGCAGGGCTTGGGCTCGATGAAGAACTTGCCTTTGAAGCCGTTTTTACGGGCGTAGGTTACGGCCATTTTGAGCAGCTGGGCAAAATGCTCCTGCTCGCGCTTCATGTCGGTGTTGAGCAGCGTCTCGTAGCCCTCGCGCCCGCCCCAGAGCACGTAGTTCTCGCCGTTCAGCCGGTGGGTGGCGTCAAGGCAGGTCTTGATCGTCGCCGCCGACCAGGCGAACACGTCCGGGTCGGGGTTGGTCGAGGCACCCGACATGAAGCGGCGGTGCGAAAAGAGGTTCGCGGTGCCCCAGAGCAGCCGGGTCTTCGACGTCTCCATCTTCTGCTCGAAGAGGTCGATGATCTCGTCAAAATTCCGCTTGCTCTCGGCAAAGCTGGCACCTTCGGGACGGATGTCATGGTCGTGCCAGCAGAAGAACGGCACGTTGAGAATCTCGAACATCTCGAAGGCGACCTCGGCCTTGAGCCGCGCCGCCGCCATGTCGTCGCCGAACCACGGGCGGTCGAAGGTCTGGCCGCCGAACGGGTCGCCGCCGGGCCAGGCGAAGCTGTGCCAGTAGGCCACGGCAAAGCGCAGGTGATCCTCCAGCCGCTTGCCCATGACCTCTTCGTCCGGGTC
>CATMVR010000220.1 GCA_950075905.1 uncultured Persicitalea sp.
GCTCAGGCAGCCATTCAGGCCGTGCTGGATGAAGCCCAAAAAACACCCCAAAAAGTATAAGAAGAATCATCTACCCCCAAAAAACAGCTTCATTTACGTAAAGGAGCTGTTATTTCGTGTACCTACTCCCAATCGGGCCATTAACATCTGTTAACAAACCTGCCATTAAACCGAATCCCCTCCGGGCTCTCTAACCCATGTAAACCAACAATACAGAGAGCCATGAAAAATATCATCACCGCCGCCGCACTCCTCTTCTTTGTTACAACGGGCGTATATGCGCAGGGCTACGGAAAAAGCTATCCGGGCAACGGGCCATACAACAACGGACGGCACGATAACGGACGCTACGATACCCGCCTTCCCAACGGAGATCGCCAGGAAGCCCTCATGATCAACGACCTGCAGCGCGAGGCCCGGGGCCGGATTGCCGACGGTATTGCCCGCGGAACCCTTACTTCCCAGGAGGCGATTCGCCTGTTGAACGAGTATGAGCGCATTAACGTCAAAGAACGTCGTTCGCTTTCGAACGGCCGCCTCACCAATCGTGAGACCCGGGAGATTACGCGGGATTTAGAAAATCTGATCAGAGGTATTCGCTACGAAAAAATGGATCCGCAGCGCGAACGCGACCGCATGGCGCAGCGCCGCTATTAAAGAGCATAGTTAGTTGAAGGTTTAGGGTAATTGGAAAGGATACTTCATTTTGAGGTATCCTTTTTTATGCTTCAGAAGTACCTTTCCAAACCAGTTTATCGTGCGTTTTCTGAAAGCCCTCCCGCTCATAAAACCGGTGCGTATCCCGTCGTATCTTGTTAGACGTTACTTCCACCTGTCTCGCACCACGCTGACCCGCAAAATGAAAAACTGCGCCGATCAGGGCTTTGCCGATGCCCTGCGAGCGCAGCGCGGGGGCTACGTACATTTCCTGGATCTCGCCCACCGGGGCGGCATGGTGCAGCAGCAGCTGCACGTGGCAGCTGGCCATGCCTGCGGGGCCGTCGTTGGATTCGGCGATAAAGTAGCCGATACTCTCTTGCTGTAGATTTTTTATAAATACCAACCCAAAAGTCGTTCGGTCCAGTACTTCGTTTTCCAGATCGCACAGCATTTGGTAAAGTACCTCTTCGTCGGCCTGGACGGCTCTACGTATCACCACCTCCATACTAGTAGGTCTGCAGTTCGGGTGATTCGTGAATAATAACCCCTTTACTGGTAGTCTGCGCCTGCGTGAGCATAGCCTTGGCTACTTTTTCGGCTTCAATAGGCTGATATTTTTCCAGTGGGCCTTTCATAATGGGTTTTAGAAAGTTAAGTACGCTCTCCCCGACTCTCTCACCCAGGCGTTTTTCACTGCGGTCGCCCGTAAGCAGGGAAGGCCGAAAAAGATGCAGGCTCGGGTAATTGAGGGTCTGCAGATCTTCTTCTACCTCTCCCTTCACCCGATTATAAAAAAAAGTAGACTCAGCATTGGCCCCCATGGCCGTCACAATGAGGTAGCGGGTAGCGCCCTTTTGCCGGGCAAAACGGGCAATCTGCAACGGATACTCGTAGTCTACGGCGAAGAATGCCTCCTTGGAGCCCGCCTGTTTCATAGTAGTGCCCAGGCAGCAGAACACATCGTCGCCTATAACCTGAGTGGCGTCAGGCTGCTTGAAGTTGTATTTGACCTCTACCAACCGGGGATGAGTGATACCCGTAGATTTCCGAATCAGCACGCGCACCTCTTCGTAAAGATTTGACTTAAGCAGCAATTCCACTAGCTTCTTGCCGATTAGTCCCGTTCCCCCGACGACCAGCGCCCGTTTGGTTTGTGTTGTTTCCATAGGTAATTTTTAGAGCTTGTGGGGGTAATTTAAAAAGATATTTCCAAAGAAAATTTTTTGACTGAGTTTTTAAACAAAAGATTCAATAGTTGTTATTACATTTATCGTTTGACTAATACTTAACATTCTTTAAACCTCATGCAAAAATTAATTCCTGCCGCCCTCCTACTGCTGGGAATGCATCTGGCTCCGGACAGCCTGGCCCAGAAGAAAAAAAAGAAAGAGGACGACAAACCCGCTACCGCCGCCGCGGCCAAACCCGCCGCCGCGGCTTCAGCCAGCAAAGGCCCCAAACCCTACAAGGAGGTAATCACGGCCAAGGCAAAATCTGACTCCGGCCTGTTTACCATCCATAAAGTTGAAGATTCATACTTCTACGAAATTCCTGATTCACTTTTCAACCGCGAGATGCTGCTGGTATCGCGCATTGCCAAAACCGCCGATAACATTGGCTACGGCGGTGAGGAGCTGAACACTTCGGTGGTAAAGTGGGAAATGAAAGACAAAAAGGTACTACTCAGAGTGATTTCTTACCGAAACGTGGCCAGCGAGGATTTGCCCATCTACCAGGCGGTAAAAAACTCAAACTTTGAGCCTATTGTAGCTTCTTTCGACATCAAGGCAAACAGAACCGATAGTACCGGAACGGTAATTGAAGTCGGTGAGCTCTTTACTACCGATGTGAAGTTAATTGGTCTGGAACAACGCCGCCGTACGCAGTACAAAGTAAGTTCGCTGGACACTAAGCGTACCTTTGTGGATACCATCCGTAGCTTCCCGCTCAACATCGAGGCCCGCAACATTGTGACTTACAACGCCAGTGAGCCCCCCTCCACTTCCGAAACCGGCTCCATTTCGCTGGAACTGAACCACTCGCTGATTTTGCTGCCCAAGAAGCCCATGATGCCCCGTCTGAAAGACAACCGCGTGGGCTACTTCTCGGTACGGCAGAATGATTATGGCCTGGACGAGCAAAAGGCCGATCAGCGCGAGTACATCGTACGCTGGCGACTGGAACCCAAAGACCCCGCCGCTTTTGCCCGCGGCGAGCTGGTGGAGCCCATAAAGCCCATTGTGTACTACATCGATCCGGCAACGCCCGATAAGTGGCGGCCCTACATTAAGCAGGGCGTAGAAGACTGGCAGGCTGCTTTTGAGAAGGCTGGCTTCAAGAATGCTATTCTCTGCAAGTACCCCCCTACCGCCGCCGAAGATCCCGAGTTTAGCCCCGAAGATGTGCGCTACTCGGTGGTGCGCTACTTTGCCTCCGATATTCAGAATGCCTACGGGCCAAATGTCCACGACCCCCGCTCGGGTGAAATTCTGGAAAGCGATATTGGCTGGTACCACAACGTGATGAACCTGATCCGCAACTGGTTTTTTGTACAGACAGCCGCCATTAACCCCGACGCCCGCACGCCTAAGTTTAAGGACGAAGTCATGGGCCGGCTTATTCGCTTTGTGTCTTCGCACGAGGTAGGCCATACGTTGGGTTTGCCACACAACATGGGTGCCAGCGCCGCCTATCCGGTGGATTCGTTGCGCTCAGCCAGCTTTACCCAGAAATACAATGTATCGCCCTCCATCATGGACTACGCCCGCTTCAACTACGTGGCCCAGCCCGAAGACAAGGGGGTATCTTTGATGCCGAACGTGGGAATCTACGATATGTACGCCGTGGAATGGGGCTACCGTCCGATTCCCGGAGCCGCCAAACCCGAAGACGAAAAAGCTACGCTCGATAGCTGGATATTGGCCCATGGCAATGACCCCATGTACCGTTACGGCCGGCAGACCAGCAACCCTACTGACCCCCGCTCTCAAACCGAAGACATCGGCGACGACGCCATGAAATCCAGCGAGTATGGTATCCAGAACCTGAAAAGGATTCTGCCCAAACTGATGACCTGGACTAACGAAAAAGGAAAAGACTACGACAACCTCGAAGAGCTTTACGGACAGGTACTGGGCCAGTGGAACCGCTATATGGGCCACGTGGCCAGCAACGTGGGAGGGGTATATGAAACCTACAAAACGTACGACCAGGAGGGAGCCGTATACACGCACGTGGAGAAGGAAAAGCAGAAGCGGGCGGTGGATTTTATCATCAATCAGGCATTCGTAACCCCCACCTGGATGATCGACACCGATGTTCTGAGCCGATTTGAGGGCGTGGGTATGATTGAGCGCATCAGGGGAGCCCAGGAGCGGGTACTCAACAACCTGCTCGAACCCGGCCGCATGGCCCGCCTTATTGAAAACCAAACGCTGAACGGTACTAAGTCGTATGCATTACTCGACATGATGGGTGATCTGCGCGGCGGTATCTGGAATGAGCTAAAAAGCAATCAGACAGCCGACACCTACCGCCGCAACCTGCAGCGCGCCTACCTCGACCGTATGGAGTACCTCATGACCAAAGAACCGGCTTCGGTACCCGCGAGTGCCCGGGGCTTTGTGAACTACGTACCCGTGAAGCTGAGCCAGTCTGACATCCGGGCTGTGGTGCGCGGTGAACTAACCCAATTGCAAGGCGATATCCGGAAGGCCATCCCGACGACAAAGGATACCATGATGAAGTATCACTTGCAGGATGCGCTGGTACGGGTGGAGAAGATGCTCGATCCGAAGGAGTAACGATCAGATCGATACAAAATGCAACCTCCCGAAAGACTAGCCGTCTGGCGTTCAAAACTTTCGGGAGGTTTTGTTTATCAGGCAAAGGAAGAGCCTTTTTGCCGCAGGTACTCTCCCACATTGCAAATAATGCCATCCAGTATCTCCACGTCTTTGTCCCAGTCTTTGATTTGCCAGTCGGCATCCGGCGTGGCTACGGTAATTTTCTTATTCTTCGTCAGTACCCAGATTACTTTTTCTACCCCGAAGTCAAGCAGCTTCTGAGTTTTGGTAATTAGGTACGGCTGGTTCTCAATATCATTCTCATCGGCGGTGATATCTACCTCAATGACAATTTTTGGGGGAACCTCTACATAATGTTCATCGATATTTTCTATGGGCAGGATTTCGTTTTTAAAAATCAGTATATCACCGGCCAGATTATTTCTCCGGTCAAGATGAAGCCCTGATTCGCTTGAAAATATCGTATAGTGCTCCTCGTCCAGTGCCTTGAACAAAATTCGCTGAAAGTACGCTACGATGAGTGACTGAATACCGCTTGACCCCATGATATCTGAAAAAGTTTTTTTACCTGCAAGTACTTCCCGGTAGCCTTTATAATGAATAGGCTTACCGTCTATGATCTCATAGATGAGGTACTCAGGTACTTTTTCGCGGGGCTTTGAGGCTTTTACCCCAGACTTTGTTGCCAGCATAGGTTTTACCTTTTGGATTAAAACCAAATATACCAAAAGTTTACCGGGGATTCAATGGCTTGGCTGCCCATCTCCCGACAAATCAGGTAACCAAAGTGTTTATTTCAACATAGGAAAAATCCGCTTCAAATCCTCTTCCGTGGGACGCGCACCATACTCGCAGACCTCAAACGCTTCAGCGTGCTGCACCTGCGCAGCTTTGTCCTTGCCGTACCATTTTTCGAGTGCCGCCCGTACCTCGGGGGTGATTTTTACGGCACGGGTCTGGGCGAGCCACTTCTCCTGGTCGGCGGGGTTGGCAGGTACCTGATCCAGGAAACCCCCGATCCAGGGCAGCCACTCGTACACCTGCGAACGGTGGGCATCCAGAGCATGGACTTTCTGGGCATAAACGGGGCTAATATCCACGGCTACATCGGGCCGGAAGGGGTTGGGACGCTGGAAGTGGTCTTGAAAATAGAGAAAAACAGGATTCTTTTTCAGGCGGGGTGTTTCGGGTGCTACGTTGGGCACCGCCACCATGTAGGCGGCATCCTGCACCAGTACGCCCGTGTAGCGGTGGTCGGGATGGTAGTCGTTGGGGCGTGGGGCAATAACTACATCGGCGTCCCATTCCCGGATTTTTTTGATGATCTGTAAACGTACTTCCAGCGTGGGTAGCAGCTCACCGTCGTGGTTGTCGAGTACATCATACTCTACGCCAAAGCGTTTTCCGGCCTCCTTGGCCTCGGCCAGGCGGCGTTTGGCCAGCGCGGTGCCCTTCATTGTCTGATGGCCCGCATCGCCGTTGGTAACGGCCACAAATTTGACCTTATGCCCCAGGGAAGAAAGCAGTGCGGCCGTGCCGCCGCCTTTCAAATCACAGTCGTCGGGGTGAGCACCAATCATAATAATCCGGACCGGAGCGGTCTGTGCCTGCAAACAAAAAGAAACTCCCACCAATACAAAAGCCAGGAGCGTGGTACGTAACAAAGAAGTGAGCATGAGTTAAATCGGACTTAGGATGATAGAATCAGGAAAAACTCTTTATGGAGAGTTACCGTACAAAGTCCCGATTCTGTCCCAAACTACTCATGCCTGTACCGTCGTCTTATCCTAGCCGGCTATTTCCTCGGCCCGCACCGGCAGATGGCGGATACGTTTGCCACTGGCGCGGAAAATGGCGTTGGTAATGGCCGCCGAAGTAGGCCCCTGAGCCGCTTCGCCCCCGCCCAGCGGGTCAAGTTCCAGATGCTGAATTACGGCCACCTCGACCAGCGGAACATCGTTATACCGCATAATGGGATAGGACGTCCAATCGCGGGAACTGACATGCTGCTCGTCAAACTTTACCTCTTCGTTCAGTGTCCAACTAGCCGCCTGTACCATCCCCCCTTCGGTTTGGTTGATCAGGCCATCCATATTAACGGTTTCACCGGCATCAATTACGGCCCACATCCGCAGAACTTTCACTGCCCCGGAGGCTTTTTCTATCTTTACTTTGGCGGCTACCGCGCAGTAGCTGGCGCTGTTCTTGTAGCGCGAAAACGCCACCCCTACTCCCTCGTTGGGGCCAGTATGAACGTTTTTAATCATTTCCTGCAATTTTTTCATCACGGCCACGGCCCGCTCGTCGGTGGAGTGCGCCAGCCGGAATTCCAGCGGGTCACGCTGGGCAAGAAAGGCCAATTCATCCATGAAAGACTCGATGGCGAAGATATTGGCGTAAGCACCCAGGCTACGGAGCGAAGACACCCGCAGCGGTCCCTGGAAAATATGGGCATCAATTTTTAGGTTCGGAATGGTATAGTAGGGCTCTGAGTTGCGGTAGCCCCCGCCACTGTATCCGGCCCCCTGTTTCAGGAAAGGCTCGGTAATGTAGCGGGCGGCCAGCAGGTTGTTGGGGTCGCCCCCCGGCCGGGTGCTGTGCGAATCGGACCAGACAGCGTAGCGCCAATGGGAGATTTTGCCGTTTTCGTCGAGCCGGGCTTCGGCGTCCATGCACATGGCACTGCCGAAGGGCTCCCAGGCGTTTTCCTCCTCGCGCATCCACTGTACCCGAATGGGCTTGTCGGGGTACGCCATTGCGATCAGGGCCGCATCAGTGGCGGCATCGTCGGCCCCATTGTGGCCGTAGCAACCCGAACCGGGTACGCCGATGAGGTGTACTTTTTCGGCGTCCATTTTCAGCATTTTGGCAATGGCATCGCGTAGCGGGTACATGCCCTGGGTGTGGGTCCAGACGTGCAGCGTTCCTTTTTCGAAAAGGGCCACGGCGCAGGAAGGACCGATGGAACCGTGCATGTGGTAGGGCTTAAAGTAGCTGGCTTTCAGGCTACGCGGACCGGGCGTATCCAGTGCGTCAGTACTTCCCTGATTCTTTACCGTCTGCGTCTTGGCGGGTAGCTGCCTGATGTGCGCATTGAGGTCGGTAGCAGCGGGCAAAGCGGGTACCCTGGCCCAGCGGGCGTGCTCGCGGGCCTTTTGTTGTGCCTGTATGGCCTGATATTCGTCGGTGGCTACCACGGCCAGAAAAGAGCCGTTGCGAACTACTTTCAGCAAGCCGGTAGCCGTAAAACTACCCTCCTCAAAGGATTCCAGTTTGGCATCGTACGCGGGCGGACGCACCGCCCGGGCGTGAACCATACCCGGCATAC
>CATMVR010000221.1 GCA_950075905.1 uncultured Persicitalea sp.
TTATCCATGAATCTGGAAAGCGCCTGCGCCTGACTGAAATCACCGATCGAGTCCCAGCCCGTATCGGGCCCCAGCGTGCGTAGCAGGCGGGAGTTGTTGTTGCGCAGCGCGCCCAGGTGAAACTGCTGCGTCCAGTCTTTAGAGTGATCCAGCTTAGCCAACTCATACAGCAACGTAGACTTATAAGTATTCTGCGCGTCGTTGTCGGGTACGCTTCCGGCCAATGCTACGGCGGCGGCGTCGAAAGCTGCCCGGTCGTCGAAACTCGTGGCGTAAATATGTTCGAGGCCGTGGTCGGAGAGGCGTCCGCCCATCTCGGCAAAAAAATCGTGGCGCTTGCGGAGCGCTTCGAGCAGGTCGTAGTAGCTTCCGTTGTTAGATACCCCTGCTACCCGGCAGATTTTCTCCACGTAGTCCTTGTAAGCCGCCGGATCGTCGATGAGTAGCATAGACTTATCAGCCCGGAAGGTAGGAAGTACCTTGATTTCGAAGCCACTGTCGCGGATAGCCTGATGGTATTCCAGCGAATCGGTTGGGTCGTCCGTAGTACAGATCACTTTTACATTCATCTTCCGAAGAAGATTCTTTACACTATATTCCGGACTGCGGAGTTTTTCCGAGCACTCTTCGTAAATGTCCCGGGCAGAATCCGAGTTCAGGATTATGTCTATATCAAAATACCGGAGCAATTCCAGGTGTGTCCAGTGGTAGAGCGGGTTGCGCATGGTGTAGGGTACCGTGGCCGCCCACTGCTCAAACTTTTCCCAGTCGGAGGCATCACCCGTGCAATACTTCTCGGCGATGCCGTTGGTACGCATCGCCCGCCACTTGTAGTGATCGCCGTAGAGCCAGGCTTGGGTCAGGTTTTCGAAGACTTTGTCTTCTGCTATCTGGTCGGGCGGCAGGTGGCAGTGGTAATCAATGATGGGCATCTCTTTGGCGTAGTCGTGGTACAACCGCCGGGCCGTTTCGTTGCGGAGTAGAAAATCCTCGTTTATAAAGGTCTTCTGGGCTTTATGTTGAATGACTGTCATGATGTTAATTTTGACCGGGTCGCCGGTGCGATGATAGATTGATAGAATGATAGAATAACTTGCCAGTCGATTATTGATTAAATGAGTTGAATATCGAGAATAGAACACTATTCACCGCGGGGGCGGACCCCTCATTCACTCATTCTATCAATCTATCATTCTATCATTGTTCTTTCGATTCCCATTTCCAGACCGCGTAGCTCGGCCAGGCCGCGTAGCCTGCCAATGGCGGTATAGCCGGGGTTGATGCGCTTGGTGGCGTTGAGATCGTCGAGCATGCGGTGGCCGTGATCGGGCCGGAAGGGTAGGCGCAGGTCTGTTCGCCCCTGCTGCTTCCGCCGTTTTTGTTCGTTTAGTAAGGCTTTCATAACGCCGTACATATCCACATCGCCGTGGAGATGGTCGGCTTCATAGAAGCTTCCGTCTTCTTCGCGCCGGGTAGCTCTCAGGTGAATAAAATGCACCCGGTCGCCCAGCCGCTCTACCATGCCCACCAGATCGTTGTCGGCACGTACGCCGTATGAACCGGTGCAGAAGCACAGGCCGTTTTCGGGCAGGTTGCAGCTATCCAGCAAAGCGCGGGCATCCTGCTCGGTGCTCACTACGCGCGGGAGGCCCAGAATCGGGTAAGGGGGGTCGTCGGGATGGATCGAGAGCCTAACGCCCGCTTCGCGGGCAACGGGGGCTATCTCGTTGATAAACTGGTAGAGGTGGCTCCTCAGTTCGGCATCGCCAATGTGTTTGTAGGTAGCAAGTACCTCTCTGAATTCTTCAATCGTGAAGCTTTCTTCTGAGCCGGGTAGGCCGGCAATTACATTACGTACCAGCCGCTGCACCAGCTCATCTCCGGCCTTATCGAGCCAGGCCCGGGCTTTTTGCTGCTCCGCCTCCGTATAGTGCTGCCGCGCCTCGGGGCGTTCCAGCATGTACAGCTCAAAGGCGGCAAACTGGGTGGCGTCAAACCGTAGGCCCGTAGAACCATCGGGCATGGGGGCGTCGAGGTCGGTGCGGGTCCAGTCGAGCACGGGCATAAAATTGTAGCAAACCGTGTCGATGCCGCTCTTGCCCAGGTTGACGATAGACTCCTTATAGTTGTCTATGTAGGTTTTGAAATTGCCGGTGCGGGTTTTGATCGCCTCATGGACGGGTATACTCTCTACCACCGACCACGAGAGTCCGGCTTTTTCTACGCTGGTAATTCTCTCCTTAATCTCTTCCCGGCTCCATACCTGTCCGTTGGGAATATGATGGAGCGCGGTTACGATACCCGTAGCGCCGGCCTGCCGGATATCCGGCAGCGAGACGGGGTCATTCGGGCCAAACCACCGCCATGTTTGTTCAAGTGCCATTCGTGCTGTTACTCTGTGTTAAAATAGTTGGGGCCTTCCTGATAGTAAAGACGAGAATTTTTCCCTTTTACCGTATCAGGCCACCAAACGATTTTCCGGTACCCGCTCCCGAAGGGTTTTGAGGGCGCGGCCCATCTGGGTTTCTACGGTTTTGATGGAAATATTGAGCAGGTCGGCGATCTCCCGGTAGCGTAGACCCTCCTCGCGGCTCATGCGGAAAATAATCTGGCACTGCCGGGGCAAATCGTTGATATGGCCTTCTACCCGGTCGTAGAATTCATTGAAGGCTACCTCCTCAGCGGGAGTGTAGTGGTCGGCGTAAGCCAGGTTCCATTGAATGCTTTCGAGCGATTCGCGCTCGTGCACGCGATGAATCTTCAATTTGAGGTAATCGAGCGATTGGTTACGAACCGCCCGGTACATATAGGCCTCAAAGGAAGTATGCACTTCGATTTGCTCGCGGTTTTTCCATAACTTAACGAATACATCCGAGACAACCTCCTCGGCTACCTCGCGGGCTACCACTACCCGCATGGAGTAGGTGCAGAGAGAGCGATAATAGCGGGTAAACAGCTCCCGAAAGGCTACATAGTCGCCCTCCTGCACTACTTTCTTAAACAATACTTCCATCCGGCTTGGCGCTGATTGTTGCTTGCCGAGCGGTTTTGTGACAGCTATAGTTTCCATACTGTGTGAGGTTAGGAATAGAATAATTTTGTGAAAATAAGTAAATAATTAACTGGTACGATTGCGTGATTCCTAACCGAGATTACGCAATCGTTCGTTGATTCACAAAAAAATATCTTGAAAAAGATCAATATATTTACGCAACCGTTCCCGGTACCGTTCCCGAAACTCAATCTTTTTCCGGGAATAAGTTTAAATTTTTATATTTTTCCGGAAATTACATTTCACAGTACAGAACATAGACTACGGAATAAATAGTATTTTATTAATATATAAGCCAAATCCACTATGGGTAAAGTTTCGGTAACCATTAAAGAAATAGCGCGTCAGCTGAATATTTCCAAATCTACGGTTTCACGCGCGCTGCGCGATAGCTCTGAAATTAGCGAGGAGACCAAGCAGAAGGTTATCGAGCTGGCCCGAAAACTTGACTACTCGCCCAACCCGATTGCGCTAAGCCTGCTGAAAAACCGTACCCAGACCATCGGGATTATCGTGCCGGACATTGATAATCCGTTTTTTTCCCTGGCTATCAGTGGCGTGGATGATGTAGCCTACCGCCGGGGCTACCACGTAATGATCTACCAGAGCCACGAGTCCTACGAGCGCGAGCAGATCGACGCCCGGCATATTGCCTCGCGGCGGGCCGACGGCCTCATCGTATCGCTGGCCAGCCAGTCGGTCAATCATCAGCATTTTGTGGAGTTGCAGGAGAGCGACATTCCCGTTGTATTTTTTGACCGCGTCAGCGAACAGGTGAAAACGCATAAGGTACTGGTAGATGACTACGACGGGGCTTTCAGGGGCACGGAGCACCTGATTGAGCAGGGGTGCCGGCGCATTGCCCACATATCGGGGCCGATGAGCCTGACAATCAGTCGTAACCGTTTCAATGGCTATAAGGATGCGCTCCTCAAACACAAGCTGCCCTTTCGCGAAGAATGGGTAGTATCGGCCGAATACAGCCAGTCGGAGGGCTCCGACCGGGCCTACCAGCTTATGGCGCTGCGCGAGCGGCCCGATGCCATTTTTGCGGCCAGCGATCGTATTGCGATAGGAGTGCACTGGGCGCTGCGGCAGTTGGGCTACCGTATGCCCGACGATGTGGCCCTGCTGGGCTTTTCAAATCTGACTATCTCACCACTGCTCGATCCTCCGCTCAGTTCCGTTGCCCAGCCTTCCTTTGAGATGGGGCAGCAGGCAGCCGAGCTGCTACTGGAACTGATCGAACAAAAAAACACCCCGGCCTCTTTCGAAACCAGGGTGCTGAAAACCAATCTTATCGTAAGAGGATCGAGCCAGAAAAAACTTAAACCAAACGATCCAGTTTCCGCTGAAACTCGCGCAGAATCTTATCCTTCATAGCGATTTTCCGTTTCTGTATATTTAGTCGGCCAAGCATACGCTTGTCTTCGTCTTCGTTGCCGGTCAGGCTTCTCTCTGTTTCTATGGTTGCAATTTCCAGGTCACTTCGCTCGCGGCTTACAAGCCACTCCATTTCCCGGATTTGGGTACGAAGCTGCTCTTCCTCACTTTTCATCTCAAAAGCCGGATATTTTCGACTGATGACGCGGGCCAGATAGCTTAGCTCAAAAATCTTGTCGCAGGTGGAGCGGAACTTCTCAGCCAACTCCTTGTCGGCCAGTTTGAACGGAATCCGGATGTCTTTCCACTTGCTAAGGAGTACCTTGGCTTTTTCGGACGCCAGCACAATATTGTCATTTTTCAGGGCATACTCGGCCTGTTCAAGCAGCTTCTGCTGTTCCAGAATTCGCGGGTCTACACGTACTCTGGGCTCAATTCCTTTCGCCAGATTGTACTTGTCGTAGAAGAGCTTCAGGAAGTGGCGGTAGGCCTTGTTGATCTTGAAGAATTTCTTGGGCGGTACCTCACCAACAGCATTCCAGGCATTCCGGATTTCCCGGGTTTTCTGGTAGGCAGCGTCCAGGTCGTTGCTCCATGAGAGCTGTTTTACCTGCTTGATCAACCGCTCATACTCATCTACCCGGCCCTGAACAATCTTGTTCTGCTCGGCGAAGAACTCGCGCCGCCGGTGGAAGAAGTCATCCAGAACCGCCTGAAACTGGGTGTCCACATCTTCCTGAACGGTGCTGTCGACGGGTCCGGTCCGGATCCATTTGGACTTGACTTCCTGAATGGCATCGGTAGCCGCCTGCCAGTCTGGAATAGCTGCCGCTTCTTTGGCGTCTTCGATCAGCGCCCGTTTGATTTCCAGGTTCTTGATCTGATTGACGTGAATCAGTTGTGACAGGTAGTCTTCCGCGGTGTCAAGGCGTTCAAGCAGGGGCACGAAGTCGCCGATGGCATCAAAACCAATGAGTTTTCGGCGTAGCTGAATCAGCTTGGTCAGGTAGGAACCCTTGTTCTGGGCCTCTTCTATTTCTTTTTCCAGGAGCGACACTTTGCCTTCCGCAATAGTGAACCTATTCTTGAAATAGTCGATCGCTTCCTGCTCTGTTCTTTTTACCTCACCGATCTGTCTGTCGGGATAATTGAGGTACCCTTTTAAAAATACTTTGCCATCTTTGACGTAGCCGTATTCTTTCGTTCTTTGGGCATTTTCCATTATTTCACTTTTTATCTGCTGGTATAGGGGTTATTTGACGATATTTGCCAAATACAAATTAACTAAAAAATGAGTAACGAAACCATTATTTTCTCAATGGCGGGTGTTAGCAAAATTATTCCGCCGAATCGTCACATCATCAAAAATATCTATTTATCCTTTTTCTATGGCGCAAAAATAGGCGTTTTAGGATTAAATGGTTCCGGAAAATCAACTCTTTTGCGCATCATTGCGGGTGTGGATAAAGATTTTCAGGGGGAGGTTGTGTTCTCACCCGGCTATTCGGTCGGTATGCTGGAACAGGAACCTCACCTCGACCCGACAAAAACGGTGCGGGAAGTTGTGGAAGAAGGAGTACAGGAAATCGTCGATCTACTCAAAGAATTTGATGAAATTAACGAAGCTTTCGGTGAGCCGGACGCCGATTTTGACAAACTTCTTGAACGTCAGGGAGAAGTGCAGGAGCGGCTCGACGCCACCGATGCCTGGAATCTGGACAATCGTCTGGAAGTAGCCATGGACGCCCTGCGCTGTCCGCCCTCCGACTGGTCGGTAGAAAACCTCTCCGGGGGTGAAAAACGCCGCGTGGCCCTGTGCCGCCTGCTGCTGCGGCAGCCCGACGTGCTGCTGCTCGACGAGCCCACCAACCACCTGGACGCCGAGTCGGTGCTGTGGCTGGAAGAACACCTGCGCCAGTACAAAGGCACCGTCATAGCCGTAACCCACGACCGCTACTTTCTAGACAACGTGGCGGGCTGGATTCTGGAACTGGACCGGGGCGAGGGTATTCCCTGGAAGGGCAACTACACCTCCTGGCTCGAACAAAAGCAGGACCGCCTGGCTAAAGAAGAGAAGCAGGAATCCAAGCGGCAGAAAACCCTGCAACGGGAGTTGGAGTGGGTACGCATGGCCCCCAAAGCCCGGCAGGCCAAGTCTAAGGCCCGTTTAGGAGCCTACGAGAAAATGCTCAGCGAGGACGGCCGTGAGAAGGAGAACAAGCTGGAGCTGTTTATTCCGCCGGGGCCGCGCCTGGGCAGTAAGGTCATCGAAGCCAACAATATTATGATGGCCTACGGAGACAAACTGCTTTACGAAGATTTGAATTTTGCGCTGCCTCCGGCGGGAATCGTAGGCATCATCGGTCCTAACGGTGCGGGTAAAACGACACTTTTTAAGCTCATTACCGGGCAGGAAAAACCCCTCAAAGGAAACTTCGAAGTGGGCGAGACAGTGCAGTGGTCGTACGTAGATCAGGAGCACGACAACCTCGATCCTAACAAGACGGTGTTCCAGGCTATCTCAGATGGCAACGAATGGGTGATGCTGGGTGGAAAGCAGGTGAACGCCCGCGCGTATGTGAGCAAGTTCAACTTTGCCGGCTCAGATCAGGAAAAGAAGGTAGGGAACCTCTCGGGTGGCGAGCGCAACCGCGTACACCTGGCCATGATGCTGAAAGAGGGCGGAAACCTGCTGCTGCTGGACGAGCCGACCAACGACCTGGACGTAAACACCCTGCGGGCGCTGGAAGAAGGCCTCGAAAACTTTGCCGGCTGCGCCGTGGTCATCACCCACGACCGCTGGTTCCTCGACCGCATCGCCACGCACATTCTGGCGTTTGAAGGCGACTCGCAGGTATACTGGTTTGAGGGCAACTTCACTGAGTACGAAGAAAACCGCCGCAAGCGCCTTGGTACAGAGGCCACACCCAAGCGCATCAAGTACAAGAAGCTGGCGTAGCTGTGTGTGGTACGGGCATCTTGCCCGTCTTTTAAAAAAACAAATAAAGGATCAATTAATCCTTGCCCAATGCCAAAGTTCAATTACCCCGTAAGCAACCCATTTAAGGCAAGAGCGGTGACAGAACCCACTTTCGAAGAAAATATCTTTGAAAGTGGGCTATATGTAAATCTGGATGAGGTGAGGGGCAAGGAATATTTGCAGGACATCAAGTTTGACCTGGGAATTGGTACAGACGGTAGCTTGACTTCTACAAATGAGTACGTAAAGCTCATTTTCTCAGGCCATATCGGCTCGGGGAAAACGGTGGAACTGACCCGCCTGCACAAGGAGTTGAATAGGCCGGAAAACTACTTCTCCATTTTTATTAGCATCGAAGAAG
>CATMVR010000222.1 GCA_950075905.1 uncultured Persicitalea sp.
CCAGGTTACGGCTGGTCTGTTCCCGGACATCGAGTAGCTCGGCAATTTCATTGTATTCCAGATCGTGGTAAAATCGCAGTATGAGCGCTTCGTGTTGTCGGGGAGGCAGTTGGGCGAGCCATTCATTGAGGCGCTCGGCTTGAAAGAAATCCTCTTCCTGTTTGGCAAACAGTACTTCTGCCGAAGGGTGAGTGGGGAGTATTGATTCGGGGAATTCTTCCCAATTGCGGCGGTTTTTCTGGTCGGGGAGCAGGGAGCGGTGAATTTTGCGCCGGAGCGAGATCATCAGGTACAGCTTCACCGAGCGTGCCTGCCCAAGCGAGCGACGGGTACGCCAAATATCGACGAATAGGTCCTGAATAGCGTCATTGACGGCGTCTTCCTCTTGCAGGTACTGCCTGCCGTAGTAGAACAGATCAGAAAAATAGCATCGGTACAGCTGCTCGAATGCTACCTCGCAGCCCTCTGTCACGGCTTGCCAGAGAGCTTCCTCAGTCCGGTAGATATTCTCTTTATTCACGCCTTGCAAGTACTAATTTTCTCCCTCAAAAGCAACCGCCCGCTGTCAACTACTGACAGCGGGCGGCCCTGCACTCGATTAATTCCAACACAAAAATCACAGCTTTGAAGTAATCCGCTTTTCCAGATGACTCTTGGCCGGTTTGGCATTTTTAAGATGCTCCTGTACCATGGTTTCAATATCCCTGATTACTTCCGGGTTTTGGGCGGCAATGTCATACCGCTCCGACGGATCGTGCTCCACATTATATAGTAGAGGCGTAGCCAATTTTTCCAGCTTCTGGGGGTACCCTAGTGGGTTGTTGCTGTAATACACCAGTTTGTAAGCTCCCTTCCGGGCGGCAAACAGGTGCTGATCGTGGTAGTAGAACATCTCGTTACGGGGGTTTTCATTTTTACCCATCAGGATTCCCGACAGGTCGTAGCCGTCGTATACCCGGTCGGTGGGTACGGCCACCCCGGCCAGCTTGCTGAACGTCGGAAATAGATCCATGGTGGAGCCCATTTTGGAAATAACCGCCGGCTTAATCCGGCCCGGTCCCCAGAAGATGGCGGGCACGCGCACGCCGCCTTCGTAGCTGGTACCCTTGGCTCCGTAGAGTAGGCCGGCAGAACCGCCATGCTCATTGAAGATCGCCCAGGGGCCGTTGTCGGAGGTAAAGACCACGTACGTGTTCTTGTCCAATCCCTGCTGGCGCAGGGTATTCAGGATTTCACCCACGCTCCAGTCAATTTCTTCGATCACGTCGCCGTACAATCCCCGCTCACTTTTACCCAGAAAGTCTTTGGAAGCAAACAGTGGCACGTGGGGTAGCGAATGCGCCATGTAGATAAAGAAAGGTTGTTTTTTGCTCTCCTTAATAATTTTCTGAGCTTCCTGCGTATAACGTTTTACAATCGTCGTCTGATCGGCGGGTCGCTCGATCTCCGCAGTGTCGCGCAGGATGGGCACGTTGAAGTACTCGGTTTTTGGGTGAAGAAAAGCCTCCTTGTGCTCTACCGTATTCACCCGGTCCATGTCGTTGCTGTACGGAATACCGTAGTACGAGTCAAAGCCGTGGCTGGTGGGCAGGTAGGCAGGCAGGTGGCCCAGGTGCCACTTACCAATGGCGGCGGTCCGGTATCCCTTTTGTTTTAATTGCTTCGCAATGGTAGTTTCTGTCTGGGGTAGGCCACCGTCCGAATCCGGGAAAAGTACCCGGCGCTTGTCGCTGAACATGCCGCTGCGGATGGGCAGGCGACCCGTCATAAGCGCCGCCCGCGAGGGCGTACACACATTGGCGGCCACGTAAAAGCTTGTCCACTTTTGTCCTTCGGCGGCCATGCGGTCAAGGTTGGGTGTTTTGATAGTCGGGTGGCCGTAGCAGCCCAGATCGCCATAACCCTGGTCGTCGGTGAAGATGATTATGAAATTGGGCTGGCTGGATTTGCTTTGAGCCTGCACCGGATGTAGTGTCGCCGGGAGTATCAGCAGGCCTATGGCCAGGATAAAGAGCGCTATGGCAGATTGTGAGAAATACGTATTTCGTGAAATTTTCATAAGAACATGGGTTGGTTAGGAAGAAAAAGAATCTTTGACGGCTTATTTAACGGCCGGTCTCTGCCAGGGTACTTTGCCGGCTTCCTGAATGCGGGCCATCAGGAGGTTGTTCAGTTGCTGGTATACCTTCGGATGATCTTTGATGACGTTCTGTTTTTCCAAAGGGTCTTCTTTCAGATTGAATAGTTCCATAGGCTGAAACGGCGTGTTTTTGACCAACTTCCAATCGCCCAGCCGCAGCGCATAACTGCATTGGCCGCCGTATTCGCTACCGCCTTCCCGGCGGGTAAAGTATAGGGGTCGGTTGGGTTCTGATGGCGCGGGTTGCCCCAGCAGCGTCGGCAGGAAGCTTCGCCCCTCGATAGATTGCACTGCTTGGGCGCCGGCTACTTCCAGCAGAGTGGGAAACAAATCCATGGTCAGATTGACTTGCTCTGATATAGTCCCAGGCTTGATTTTTCCGGGCCATACCATGGCGGTGGGTACCCGCAGTCCGCCCTCATACATGCTTTGCTTGCCATCGCGGGCCGGACCGTTGTTGGCCAGGCTGGGTAGGTGTCCACCGTTGTCGCTGCTGAATACGATCAGGGTGTTGTCGTACTGCCCGCTGGCTTTCAGCGCCGCGATCACTTTACCAATACCATCGTCCAGATGCTCGATAAAGGCTACCAGCTCGGCCCGTTTCTGCGGTATTCCCGGTTCCCGTTGCTGTACCCGTTTGAGCCAGTCGGCCGGAGGCTGCACCGGAAAGTGTGGGGCATTGTAGGCCAGGTAGAGGAAGAAGGGTTTGCCGGTTTTTGCCCGCTGTTGGATGTACTCCACCGACCATTGCGTAAACAAATCGGTAGCGTGGCCTTCGGGGTCGATGGTTTTGGCATTGTCGCGCATGTAGTTGACCTCGTGGCGGCGTTTCTGCCAGTAGTCGTCCATCATGTCGCCCAGCCAGCCTTTGAAGGTATCAAAGCCCCGCTCGGTAGGCGTATTGGGAGATTCCAGCCCCAGGTGCCATTTGCCGATGAGGGCCGTATGGTAGCCCGCTTTTTTGAGCTCCGTGGGAAGCATCCGCGCGCGGGTATCCAGGTAGCCCCAGCTGTTGCTGGCATGGGTACGAATCACGCCCGGTACCCCTACGTGATCCTGGTAGCGGCCCGTGAGCAGTGCTGCCCGGGTGGGCGAGCATACCGGACAGTTGGCATAAAAGTTATCAAAGCGCATGCCCTCTTTGGCCAACTGATCCATGTAGGGAGTACGGATGTCTTTGGTACCGTAGTACGACACATCATGGTAGCCCTGATCGTCGGTCAGTATTACCAGAATGTTGGGCTTTGGCGGGGCTTTTTGGGGCTGTGGCAGGAGGGTCATGCTACTTACAACCGCTGCTCCCAAGGCAAGGCAAAGTGCTTTTAGAAAAATATTTTTCATGGATTTGAGTAAAACCTAAAATAACCGAAGGAAGTCTGACGGAAAAAATACTGCAAAGAGAGCAGGTGAATACATCTCACCGCTCTCTTTGCAGGTACCTCAGTATCCTGGATTTTGCACCAGATTGGCGTTGGCGTTCAGCTCAGTGATGGGTAGCGGAAACAGTACGTGGAAAGGCTTAGCGTTTCTACCTCTGGCTTTGGCATTGGATATCAGCTTTCCGTGCCGGATCAGGTCTTCCCGGCGTTTCATCTCGGTAAAAAACTCCCATTCTCTTTCCTGCAAAATGTAGTCGCGTAAGCTGTCTTTAATAAAGCTACCCAGCTGAGCAGGGGTAGCACCCGCCCGGGTACGCACCTGATTGATCAGGTCGATGGCCTCCTGGGTAGGTCCGTTCAACTCGTTCAGGGCCTCCGCTCTGGACAGTAGAATATCGGCGTAGCGCACCACCGGAATATCGTTGCCTTGCGTGGCCCCGGCGGCATTGGGGTCAAACTCGTACTTCCCTGATAAAGACTGGTTGATTCCCAGGAGCTTGTTGAATTTGCCCGATGTAGTGGTATACTCCGTTACGATCAGGTTTCGGCGGGTATCACCGGGTTCGAAAGAATTGACAAAACTATCAAAGAAGTACGAACGTGCGGCAAATACCTGGTTGTTGGGCTGGGGCAGTGGGTAGTCGGTAGGAAAAGTGAGCGCCACCAGATTGTGACCTGCCTGTGGAGACGCCGGAATCACCCATAGCATCTCGGCGTTGCCTTCGTTGGTCAGGGCAAATACGTTCTTGTAGCTGGGCACCAGGGTGTACCTTTTCAAGTCCATGATTTGTTTGGTGGTCTCCACGGTTTTTTGCCATTGCTTCGTATTCAGATAAAACTTAGCCAATATTCCCAAAGCGGCGCCCTTGGTAGCCCGGCCAAATTGCGCCTGATTGAGGGGTAAAATTGCCGCGGCTTCGACAAGCTCCTTTTCGATGAAGGTTTTCATCTCCTGGTCGTTAGCGCGGGCCAGTTTGAAATCTTCCGGAGTAGAGGTCAGGTACAGCGGAACCGGCCCGAACCAATCATACAGGTGGGTGTAGGCCAGGGCGCGGACAAAACGGGCTTCCGCGTTCAGTTGCTTGTCCGAAGCCGTGGCATCGGCCGCACTGCTGTTGTCAATGACGATATTGGCATCCCGAATGGCGGCATACAGCCCCCGCCAGCTATCGCCAAAATACTGGTGGTTGCTGTCCCAGGTATAATTGGTGAGTGGTGTAAGAAGGGCTTCGATGCTTCCCCCCCGATTCCATACTTCCTGGGAGGTATGGGCTGAAAGAAATAGGTAAAAATGGTTGCGCATCTGTATGCTGCCATAGGCCGAGGTGAGTACCGCCTGTTTACCAGCGGTGGTATTCAGGAAGTTGCCCGGGGTTAGCTCGGAATATACTGTTTCCTCCAGCAGATTTTCGCATGCCGAGCCTTGCAACAGCAAGACCAGCAAAAGAGCTTTTATAGTATTCGATTTCATAGTAATTTCTGATTTTTGACGGTTAATCGATTAAAAACCTACATTGACGCCCAGCATCCAGGTGCGGGCCAGGGGGTAGCCGTTGTAGTCTACCCGCACATTGCTCCGGCCAAAGGCATTGGCCTCGGGGTCGAAACCTATGTAGTTGGTAAAGGTGGCCAGGTTTTGTCCTACCACGTAAATACGGGCCGTCTGGATGAATTTAACCTTTTCGACCGGCAGGTTGTACCCCACCGACAGATTGCGGAGGCGCACGTACGAAGCATCCTGCAAGGCCATGGTATTAACTTTTCCACCCCCATAAGCATGGGGCTGCACACCCGATGGCCACTTAGCCGTAGGGTTTTGGGGAGTCCAGCGGTCGAGTGCCTGCTCCGTAATCCGGTTCCGGCGGGCGTTGTTGGGATACATGCTTTCTATCATATTGATATTCAGCATGTCGGCGCCCTGCTGGCCTTGAAAGAAGAAGTCCAGCTGAAATCTTTTGTAGGTAAGGTTATTGCTGATACCGAACGTAAAGTCCGGGAAAGGGCTACCAATAATCTGCTGATCCAAAGGGGTAATACGGTTGTCGCCGTTCACATCCCGGAAGATGGGGTAGCCGGGTTTGGAGTTAGGCTGGGCCGAACCGGCGATGTTGTCGCCCTGCTGGAAAATCCCCGTCACTTCGTAGCCATAGTACGAGAAGGCCGGGTGCCCTACCGTCACGATGGTGGTGGGGCCAATGGCTTCGATGGAGCCGGTGATAATGTTTGTAATTTCACCAAGATCGGTAATCTTGTTTTTAATCGCGGCAAAGTTCAGCGTGGTACCCCAGGTAAAACGGGCCTTGTTGATATTGGTGGAGGTAAGCATGACCTCCAACCCTTTGTTCTGCATTTTACCGACATTAGACAGGATCGAGTTAAAGCCCGTGGCCTGCGGCAGGGGCAGGTCAATCAGCATGTCGCGCGTGTTCTTGATAAAGTAGTCGATGGTGGCGCTGATGCGACCCTGAAGAATACTGGCGTCCAGACCAATGTTGGCCTGCTCGGTAGTCTCCCACCTCAGGTCAGGATTGGCGATGCGCGAAGGGCGGGTGCCCACTACCACGGCATTGTTAAAAACGGCACTGGCACCGGTGGTGTAAGTGGTCAGCGAAGCGTAGTTGTTGATTTCCTGGTTACCGGTCAGTCCCCAGCTGGCCCGAAGCTTCATGTCGTAGAAGAACTTTGGTATAAAGTTTTCCTCGCTCAAACGCCAGCCCAAAGCTACCGAGGGGAAATAGCCGAACTTGTTGTTAGCCCCGAAGCGGGAGGATCCATCGGCCCGCAGCGAGGCCGTGAACAGGTACTTATCGTTCAGGGTATAGTTGATCCGGCTCAGGTACGATAGAATACTGTTGTCCTCCTGGTCGCTGTTCAGGTTGTCGAGGTTGGTGTCGCCCAGCCCCAGGTTGTTAGTGCCGAGTGCATCAGAAGGAAAACCACGAATAATGCCCGAAAACGTCTTATTGTTGAAGTACTGGTAGGTAACACCACCTAACAGGTTGAAGGTACTTTTCTCCGTTAGCTGCTTGCTGTAATTCATGGTGTATTCCAGTAGCGCGTTGGATCGGTCAATTGTGGCGATGTTGGCAATGCCCCCGGCCGAAAGTCCGTTGAGAGTTTTGGTGGAATTGAACAGGTCCCGACGGGAAGACTGACGATCCGAGCCAAAATTGAGCTTGGCATCCAGTCCGGGCAGAATGGTATACTTTACGAAAATATTACCCATTGTCCGGTTGGTGACGTTACTACTCGTCAAACCCTCTACCAGGCTCATGGGGTTATTGATGGTCAGGTTCTTGGACTGCGAAAACCGGCCGTCTTCGGCGTATACCGGTTCGGTAGGATCATACAGCAGGGCGGAGTTGATGGGTCCGGCGTTTTCGTTGTTGTTTACTCCGTCAATACTGTTTGCGTCATTTACGAGACTGGTGTTAAGATTGATACCTATCACTACCTTGTCGCCGATTTTTCGTTCCAGATTTACGCGGGCTATGTACTTCTTGATGCCCGATCTTTTGACAACGCCCTCCTGGTTGAAGTAATTGAGGGAAGAGAAAAAGGTGGTTTTGTCATCTCCGCCAGATAGTGAGATATTGTGGCTATTCAGCGGGGCTTTCTGGTAAATCTGATCCTGCCAGTCTGTACCGGTCCCGATCCTGGTTATATCGGCTGCGGAGAAGTCAGGATTGCGACCTTCGTCTTTGGCCAGGTCGTTCATAAACTGGATATACTGGCTGGTATTGAGTACATCCAGCTTGTTGGGTACGGCCTGAATGCCGGAATTGAAATCGTAATTAACCCCAATCTTGCCCTTGTTCCCTTTTTTGGTCGTAATTAAAATTACCCCGTTGGCACCCCGGGAACCATAAATGGCCGTAGCGGAGGCATCTTTCAGAATCTCGATCGAGGCAATGTCGTTAGGGTTGATAGAGTTCAGTGGGTTGCGCGGATTTCGGTTGGTACCGGTTCCGGCGCCGCCGCTGGAAGCCGAAAGCAGCGAGCCGCCGGAAAGCACAGTGTCGGTATCTGCCGATGAAGCGAACATGTCGTTTGGAATGCCCGATTTTGGAAAGCGGCTGGATCTTGCATTGCGTCGCCCATTGGGACGTATCATTGCCAATGCGGAAACTATACGCGGCAAAATCGAGGGGCCGCTGCGCACTGATTATTCCGCTTATGCGGCAGATATTGCCGATGCCGGGCGACATCTGATGGAGCTGGTCG
>CATMVR010000223.1 GCA_950075905.1 uncultured Persicitalea sp.
CATGTGGACGAAGGAGTCTGGCAAGTGGCTCATTAAATCCGAGCTCTTTGTAGCGTTGGAATAACCCCTCCACCCTCCCCCCGTCGGACAAAAACTGAAAAGCTCGCTACATTCTTTCCATTTTCATGGCAACACCCAAATCCTTCCCTAGTGCGATTACCATCCTGATGGGAGTCATTGTGCTGGCCGCAGTGGCCACCTGGCTGCTTCCGGCCGGGCAGTACAACCAACTCGTTGCCGACGAAAGCAACGCCTTCGTCATAACAACCGCGACGGGCGAGGTACCTTTACCCTTCACGCAGCAAACGCTCGATAGCCTGGGCATCAGCGTCCCGCTCGAAAAATTTAGCAATGGCGACATCCGCCGGGCCATATCCGTACCCGGCACCTACCACAGCCAGCCACAAAATCCGCAGGGCTTGCTGGCTATCATGCAGGCTCCCATCAAGGGCATTATTGACACCATCGACATTGTGCTGTTTATCCTCATCATCGGGGGCTTTATGTATATCTTCAATGCCACTGGCGCTATGGTTAAGGGCATCACCGCGCTGGCCTACACCATGCGGGGGCAGGAGTCGCGGCTCATTGTGGTGCTTACCCTGGTGTTTTCTACTTTGGGCGCTTCGTACGGTATGGACGCTGAGAGCCTGGTGTTTTATCCGCTCCTGGTGCCGCTGTTTCTGGCCGCGGGCTACGATTTGCTGGTGCCACTGGCCGTGATATTTGGAGGTACCACTCTAGGCGGCATCGCCGCCTTTTCCAACCCATTCTCTACCATCATCGCCTCCAACGCGGCGGGTATCAACTGGATGGACGGCCTCTACCAACGGCTCTTTTTCTTCGCCATCATCAATGGGGTACTGATCACGTATATCCTCCGGTACGCCGCCAAGGTCAGAAAAGACCCGGCCGCCTCGCTGGTCGCCCAGATTGACGGTGCCGTAAAGCCTCCCTACGATATAACCATCGACTCCCTGGCTACCCCGCCCCCGCTGGATCTGAAAACTAAACTCCTGCTTACCATCTACGTGCTCACCTTTGTGACGATGGTAGCCGGGGTAGTCCTGCTCGACTGGTGGACGCTCGAAATGTCTACCCTCTTTCTGGGCTCTTCGCTGCTGCTCGGGGTTATTACCCGGCTGGGAGAAAAAGCCTTTGTGGAGGAATTTATCAAAGGGGCCGCCAGTCTGCTTTCCGTTGCTTTTGTGGTGGGCATCGCCCGGGGCGTCACCATTGTGCTCAACGAAGGGCACGTCACCGATTCGGTGTTGTTTTACACCGCCAGCCTGATGGAAGGCGTTTCGCCCGTGTTCTTCATTTTGCTGGTGCTGGTATTCTTCCTGGTCTTTACGCTATTCATCAGCTCTACCTCAGGTATGGCCGTACTCACCATGACCATCATGGGCTCCCTGGCCATTATCATCAATATCCCCGGTCGCGAGATCGTCAACGCCTACCTCTACGGCATGGGGCTCATGCTGTTTGTTGCTCCCACCGGCCTGATCCTCCCGGCCCTGGCTATGGTGAATGTCAGCATGAAGGTATGGCTACGGTTCATTACGCCCCTGCTCCTGGTGTTGTTTGTGCTATGCGGTTTGGCGCTAGTGATTGGTATTTACTGGTAGGGGACAACTAAATGCGTGAAAAAATATAGAGTCATGCCGAACTTTGGATAAGTAAATTTTCGAAAACTTGTAAGAAGGTAAGTTCAGCCACTCCATAATTTAAATTCACCGATAGCAGATCCTAAAACAATTTACTATTTTGGTCAAAAACTTCAACCCTCTTTCTTAGTCTGTATGTATCGAGTTTTTTTCCTGAGTTTCTACTTTCTGCTTTGCTTATCCGCCCCAGGTGTATGTCAAAGCGATACGCTGTATTTCTACTACGATAGCGCCTGGAACGAAATTGCCGATAGCGCCAGGACTGACTACAAAAGAAGGGCTATCAACAACGAGAACGGCTTCTGGGAGGTTACCGACTACTATAAAAGCGGACAGGTACAAATGACGGGGACGTTTATGGACAGAGCGATGAAAAAAAAGCTAGGCTCTTTCGAGTGGTTTTACCCCAGTGGAAAATTAGAAAGGCAGGCGATGTTTGCGGGCGGAAGGCCCAGAGGAGAAGAGTTATTGTACTACGAAAACGGACAGATTGATACTTACCTGAAGTACGATAATGACGGGCGGATGAGCGAAGAAAAGTACTACCGGCAGGATGGATCAGAGAGCGGGGTCAAAAATCCGGAGTTTCCTGGCGGTCTTCCGGCCATGTACGCCTACCTGTCCCAAAAAGTAAAGTACCCGCGCTCCCTCCGGAAGCACGGTATAGACGGAAAGGTATATATCACGTTTACGGTTCATACCGACGGCACTTTGCAGGACATTCATATCATTTATTCGCCGGATGAGGCCATGTCGAAGGAGGCCATACGGGCCGTCAGTTCGATGCCCAAATGGAAGCCCGGGTCGAGGGATGGGAAACTCCTGCGGATCAAGTATAATCTTCCCATTACCTTCGCCATGGATTGACCTGGTGGCTTCTCGTCCCGCTAGTCGCTCCCGCCAGATTGCATCTGGTGGGAAAGCATGATAAAAGTCTCCGACTTGCCCCCCCGAAGCCACTGCCCCAACAGCCCTACTTCCTCACCAGCTCTAAAAGTACCTCCGGCTCATCGGTGGTGATGAAGTCAAAGCCACGCTCCATAAACCACTGCATCTGCGCTTTGTCGTTTACAGTCCACACGTTCAGGCTTCGATTGAGCTGCTTGGCTTCGGGAATCCAGGCTTCGTTGCGCTTGTAAACGTTCTGGTTGTAATCCATGCCATCTAGGCCGTCGGCTTTGATTTCGGCGGGGGTTTTATCGCCATTGAGGTAGGCTACGCTGGCCTTGGGGTCCAGGGCCAGCACTTTTTTGCATACATCGTAATCGAAGCTGATGTAGTCTACGAGACGACGCGTACCGGTCTGCCGCACGGTTTCCACGCATTTTTGGGTCAAAGCCAGCGAGTGGGCCTTGCCGAGCTGCGAAGGCTTTATTTCCAGAATCAGCCGGGTTTTCTTTTGCTTTTTGCCGGCATTGAGGTAGGCTTCCAGCGTCGGGAGCGGTTCGCCGTTGGGTAGCTTTACGGCCGCCAGCTGCCTTGCCGTACTTTTTTCGATGGGTACATTCTGAATCACGTGGTCGTGGCTTACGTACAGGCCCGAGTCGGCCGACATGTGTACATCAAACTCGCTGCCGTAGCATCCGAGCCGGATGGCGTGCTGCAGGGCGGCTAGCGAATTCTGGGGTACCGCGGTATTTTTCCAGGCCCCCCGGTGGGCTATCACCTTCGTGGCAGCTGGTTTCATGGAGACAAAGCTTTGTAATACAATCAGGAAGCCGAAGCTCAGAAGAAATTTTGTAAGAGAAATACGCATAGAATGCACCATCAGGTTATGAAACATCTATAAAATGCAGAATACCTCCTCCTTTACTCCTACTGCCGTTAGTTTTCAGAATCGGGCCTTCAAACCTAAGGGAAATACTTCATAACAAAAAAGAGCAGGCCACCGGGCCTACTCCTCCCAAAGCAGTATAGCTGCTCTGGATCCTTATTCTGTATCAACTGGTATCAGGGGCTTCACTGGTGCCGGTAGTTGGTCGGCTATGTGCGAAAGCTGACCCTCTGATAAGTACCGTGTGCCAAGAGAGGTCAAAATCTGCGATACGAGCTTCTCAGTAGACGTCTTCCAGTCAAATTCCGTCTCTCCGTGCAGGGCCTGCTCCTGCTTGATTGCCTCCTTAAATTCTTCCAGACTAGCGTACCTCCGGGGTTTGTCGGTGTATTTCCAATGCTCCACATATACCCCTTTCAGGAATGTAGGTAGTTGAGACATCACATGGAATGATTCACTGATGGTGATACTGTCCCGTATCGTATGCAATACTGCTTTTAGCAAAATGGCCACCCGGTCTCTTTCTTGGGGATGTCCCAGATCTGCCGATAATTCATTAATATACTCGTTCGCTTCCTGCGCGAACTTGTCAAAGTTAGTTGCCATAATTATTTCTTGATTTTGGTTGGAAAATAAAACCTTATGACTAGCGGGATATACATTAAATGGCCAAACTACCATGCCACTCCTACCTCGTTCAGAGATAAATTTGAAGATTCTCCCGAAGCTATTTCGGCGGTAGCCCTGCTTGCGAGCGGGGTGCGGACGTTGAACAGGCGGCAAATGCTGTTCGGCAAGAAAGAGAAAACTATCGAATAATGACCATTCAACCTTTTATCTGATTGCACACCCAACATTTTTCAAAATAAAAAAAGGGACAAATGCATTTCGACATTATTTTTAGGTTACATTGCTTTGATTTTTAACCTAACAGATCGTATGAAAATTTTTTACAAAGCCTTGTTTGTGGCGGCGTCTATGACGTTCGTGGTAGCTTGCTCCGAGAATCACCTTGACGACGGAGCGCTACCGCCCAAAAATCCAACCTCAGCCCGCCTCGACGGCTCAGGCAATGAAGACCGTTGCGCCACCATGCGGGTACTGAGCGACCAATTGGCCGAAAATCCCGGCCTTGCCCGCAGTATGGAGGCCATCGAAGCCCATACCATGCGCTTTGCTGCCCAGCAGCGCAGCAATAACAGCAGTCAAAAGCCCGGTGGCGGTGGCGGCGGCGGCGGTGATGTCGGCGGTACTGGCACTACCGATCCAGCGGTAACGATCAACATCCCGGTCTATGTGCACGTCATTTACAATACAAGCCAGCAAAACATCAGCAATGCCCAGATTCAGTCGCAGATTACTGTCCTGAATAACGATTTTCGGGCCCTCAACAGCGACAAGAGCAACACGCCCGCGGAGTTTACGTCTTCGATTGCTGACCTCAACATCCAGTTTACCTGGAACACCGCCAACCTCGTTCGCAAGGCATCTTCCAAGACGTCCTGGGGTACCAACGATGCCGTGAAGAACTCGAAGCGGGGTGGATCGAACGCCGTACCGGGTTATCTGAATATCTGGATTTGCAATATCGGCGGCGGTATCCTCGGCTATGCGCAGTTCCCGGGTGGCTCGGCTAGTACTGATGGCATCGTGATTGGCCCGCAATACTTTGGCAGCAGCGCCCTGGGAACCGGCTTCTTTTTGTCGGCGCCTTTCAACCTGGGCCGCACGGCCACGCATGAGGTAGGCCACTGGCTCAACCTGCGCCACATTTGGGGCGACGGAGGATGCACTGTGGATGACTTCGTCACGGATACTCCTTCTTCGGATGGACCTAATTACGGCTGCCCCGCCTACCCTACGGTGCGGTGCAATACCAACAACATGACCATGAACTACATGGATTATACCGACGACCGCTGCATGTACATGTTTACCAACGGTCAGAAAACCCGCTCCCGGGCGGTTTTTGCGCCCGGTGGCCCCCGGGCAGGCTTTGCTATATAATTTGCCCCACGTATAAACAATCCGGCTACCAAAGAGAAACTTTCTCCCCGGTAGCCGGATTGTTTTTCGATACCCTATCTATATTCTCAGGAACTACCCCGGGAGTTTGCTACGCAAAATAACTTTTGGCGTTGTACACTTTTGGTTTGCCATCCTTCTCAGTCACGGTGTAGTTAAAGCCTTTCAGCAGCGAGTAAGCCCCCACTTCGCCCTGTTTATTAATGGCAATAAAACCTACCTGAAATGTTTTTGCCCGCGCCGGATCAGGCTTCACAATCCGCTCAATGGCTTTCTTACAGGCCTCCTCGGGAGATAGCCCCGAGCGCATGAACTCCACCACCAGGTGGGTGCCACACACCCGGATCACCTCCTCACCCTGCCCCGAAGAGGTAGCAGCGCCCACTTCATTGTCCACAAAAAGTCCGGCCCCAATGATGGGTGAGTCACCCACCCGGCCGCGCATCTTGAAGCCCATACCGCTGGTGGTACACATACCCGACACATCGCCGTTGGCATCGAGCGCCAGGGTACCCATGGTGTCGTGGTTGAAAGAGCCATCTTCCAGCCGGCCCGGCGCAAAGGGCCCGTGGCCTTTGGCAGCTTTCCCTTTGTTCTGTTGTAGCTCTATATTGATTACCGGCTTATACTCGGCCTTTTTAAGCCAGTTATCGTACGATTTTTTGGCTCCTTCCGAGAGTTCTCCCGGTTCCAGTTTGAAGCCGTTTTCCACCGCAAACTGCTGGGCTCCCACGCCAGCCAGAAACACGTGCGGTGTGGTTTCCATGAGCTTACGGGCCACCGAGACCGGATGCTTGATGCGTTCCAGAAACGCCACGGAGCCACAGTTGGCCTTTTCGTCCATGATGCAGGCATCCAGGGTCACGTAGCCATCGCGGTCGGGGTTGCCCCCCAGGCCCACGCAACAGTTGATGTCATTTTCGATGGCGATACCGGCCTGCTCCACGGCATCGAGGGCACGGCCGCCCCGCTGCAGCACCGGCCAGGCCGCACCATTGGCAATCTGCCCGCTGTCCCAGGTAGAGATCACGACGGGTTTGTTAACTACATTTTTGGCAAAAAGGCGGTTGGCGGCACCAAAAGGCAGCGCTAGCGTAGCCAGGCGAAGGAAGGTACGACGGTTTGCAGACATGGAAGGATGTAAAATTGGTGGAACCGCGCCTTGCGGTTCCGTTAAAGAAAACGTTACAGCTACAAATATACACAGTAGGTCAATTCAGCGTAGGGTCAGTTGGATAATGCGCAATAGAGCGGTACTTACCGCCCATGTCTTTCAGGACTTCGCGCCAGAACCCCTCCACCGGCGTAGAAAAAATAAGCTCAGATTTGCTTCGACCAACAAACCAGGACTTCTGCTCCAGCTCATCTTCCAACTGTCCCCCGCCCCAACCAGAGTACCCGATGAAAAACCGGACGTCGTCTGCCTTCAATTGACTAAGGTTGAGTAGTTGTTTTGTCTGCTCAAAGTCTCCTCCCCAGTATACCCCATTGGCCACCTGCCCTCCTCCATCGATGAGGTCGGGTCGGCGATGGATAAAATGGAGAGTATTTTTCTCGACAGGACCGCCCAGATACAGGGGAACATCCTGGTATATAGTCTCTTCGAGTACATCACCGAGCATCAGGTCGGTGGTTTGGTTGAGAACAAAACCGAAAGATCCGTGCTCATTGTGATCGCACAGTAGTATGACGCTTCGGTCGAAATTTGGATCGCCCAGATAAGGCTCTGCAATCAGGAGGCTCCCTTTCGAAACAGGCACAACGGATGACATAGCAGTTCGATTTAGGTTGGTTTATGTAGGTAATATATCGAATTTTCGGGAATCGAATTTCGTTTTCCGCTTTTTTCCCCCAAAAATCCGTGCTAACCTTGCGAAGCGGCTCTTCTGTATCGGTACTGATTTATCCATTCTTCATCACTTCGTTTACTATGGGTAAGTAATTCCAAGAGCGCACCAAAAAGCAATTTTTACGTAACTCCTGACCCAGCCATCCATACTAGGTTCATACGCAATTCGTTCAGCTAGTGTAAAAGACGTATATTACCAAGCAATGCAATATCAGTTTGTGACAGGATGGGCTATTTTAGTAGCATCAACATTTGATTCACAGGCACACAACCAGAAATCAAATGTTTTTAAAACAGTTTACGACAAAACTGATTATTTCCCTGACCATCGGCCTGCTGTCCCTGCGGCTATCCGCCGGCGCCCAGTCTATCGTGTTTGATATCCTGGTAGCCGGCCGCGACGTGGGAGAATTGAAAAT
>CATMVR010000224.1 GCA_950075905.1 uncultured Persicitalea sp.
CTACCCAAAGATAAACGTGAGGGGATGCCGGCGGAGGCAGACCTAACCATGGTACCCCCGGAGCAGGTCCATCACATCAAGGGGCCGCATCCGGCGGGTAACGTAGGTGTGCAGATTCATCATCTGGATCCGATTAAAAAAGGAGAGCTTGTGTGGTATGCGCATCCGCAGGATGTACTCATCATCGGGCGGTTGTTTCGCGAGGGCCGCTACCGCGCCGACCGGGTGGTAGCCCTGACGGGCAGCTGTATGGAAAGTCCACAGTACATCCGTACGGTGACGGGCCAAACCATGGCCTCTATCGTAAAAGAACGGCTGAAATCTGGTACTGCGCGGCTTATTCAGGGCAATGTGCTCACGGGCACGACGTCGTCTACGGACGATTTCCTGTCGCACTACACCAATCAGCTGACCGCCATTCCGGAAGGTGACCATCCGGAATTTCTGGGTTGGCTGGCGCCGGGTGTTAAAAAGCTGAGCCTTTCCAAGACTTTTTTTTCGTGGATGTTTCCCAACCGCAGCTACGACCTCGATACCAACATGCACGGCGAAGAACGGGCCTTCGTCATGACCGGGCAGTACGACAAGGTTCTGCCCATGAAAATCATGCCCGTTTTTTTGTTGAAGGCCATCCTGGCGCGGGACATCGAGCGCATGGAGGCGCTGGGTATTTACGAAGTTGCCGAAGAAGATTTTGCCCTGTGTGAATTTGTCTGTACGTCCAAAGTAGAAGTTCAACGCATCATTTCCGAAGGACTGGAATACGTGCGGCTGGAAGGATGATCGGTTGGTTATTGGTCGATTAGTTATTGGTTATTGATCTTGATTTTCAGATTAAAATGAGTAGCGACCCAAACGATTTTAGTATCTCAAAACCTACTAACCAATAACCGGTAACCAATAACTGACAACTAAAATAATTATTTAACATTATCCAGGTTTATTTGTGAAAATAGTTAGAAACGCTGTTGATTCTCTGAAACCACACTTTGGGAAAGGAGGCCGATTTGAAAAACTCCACCCGGCATTCGATGCCCTCGAAACATTCCTCTTCGTGCCGGGTCACACCACCGAAAACGGCGTCCACATCCGTGATGCCATGGATCTCAAGCGCACCATGTTTACCGTGGTCGTTGCCCTGATTCCCACCCTGCTCTTCGGCATGTGGAATGTCGGCTACCAGCACTACCGGGCCTACGGTATGGAGGTTTCGCTGCTCGAAAACTTCATGTTCGGGTTCTGGCGCGTGATGCCCATCGTCATTGTTTCCTACGCCGTGGGGCTAGGGGTGGAGTTTTTGTTTGCCGTGCTCAAAGGGCACCAAATCAGCGAAGGGTACCTGGTTACCGGACTGCTGATTCCGCTGATTCTGCCGGTCACCATTCCTCTGTGGATGGTGGCACTCTCGGCGATTTTCTGTACCCTGCTGGGCAAGGAAATCTTTGGCGGTACGGGCATGAACTTCATGAATCCGGCTCTGCTGGCACGGGCATTCCTGTTCTTTGCGTTTCCGGCCTACATGACCGGCGACATCTGGACCGACCTTTCGCCTGAGCCCGGCCATGCCCTGGTAGATGCCTATTCGGGAGCTACCAATCTGGTTTATTTCGATGAAAATTACCGGCAAATGACCACCGTATCAGATATGTTCTGGGGGTTTGAGCAAGGGTCTATCGGCGAAACCAGCGTGTTTGCGATCCTGATCGGGGCGTTTATCCTTATTGCCTCCGGGGTAGGCAGCTGGAAAATCATCACTGCCTGTTGTGTGGGGCTGCTGGGAATGGGGCTTTTCCTCAACCTGATTGCCCCGGCTGATATTCCCACGCATCCCATGCACACACCGGCCTACTACCATTTGCTCATAGGTAGCTTTGCCTTCGGGGCGGTGTACATGGCCACCGACCCCGTTAGTGCGGCGCATACCGAAGCGGGCAAGTGGATCTACGGTATCCTCATCGGGGCTTTTACGGTCATTCTGCGGGTGTTCAACCCGGCGTACCCCGAGGGAGTCATGCTCAGCATTCTGCTGATGAACGTATTTGCACCCATTATTGACCACCTGGTGGTAGAACGTCACATCAAAACCCGACTGAAACGTGCATAGCAACCAATATACACTCATTTACGCAGCGGGACTGTCTATCCTGACAGCGGTGATTCTGGCCCTGACGGCCGAAGGGCTCAAACCTGCCCAACAGGCCAATGTAGCGCTGGACACCAAGTCTAATATCCTCAAAGCGTTGCGGATGGACTTTACCGAGCGGGAAAAAATCGAAGAAATGTACGATTCGTCCATCGAAGACGTGGTCGTGACCATGTCGGGCGATGTGCAGGAAGACGAGGGCGCTGATGATGTAGATCTTAAAAATCAGATCAATAAAAAGCCCGAGGAGCGCCTATTGCCACTATACATTCATACGGCCGGGAGTGGCGAGAAGCACTACGTTATTCCGGTGAGGGGTACGGGCCTTTGGGGGCCCATCTGGGGGTATATTGCGCTGGAAGACGATTTCAATACGGTATACGGAGCCTATTTTGACCATAAGGCCGAAACACCCGGACTGGGTGCCGAAATCGCCGAAGAACCTTTTCAGCGACAGTTTCAGGGCAAGAAAATCATGTCGGAAGACGGGAAGTTTGTCTCGGTCAATGTGGTGAAGTCAACGGCCAAGAGTGATGTGGCCCCCGAACATCGCGTGGACGCCATCTCGGGGGGAACCATCACCTCCAACGGCACCGATCTGATGCTCGAAAATGTGCTGGCGCCCTACGTGGTCTACTTTGAGAAGTTAAAGGATAAAAAGCAAATAGCCGCTTCGGAAAACTAGGAGCCTTACAGGTTGGGCAGGAGAATGGAGGGCAGGAATGGCCGGGAGACTACCCCGGAAGTGAAACATTGATTTAAGAATTAATTATTGCATCCTATGGCAACAGAAACCACTACCACGGCAGCGCCGTCCGTAAAACCCAAAAAAGAGGCGCTGTTTTCAAAGAAAAATGTTAAAACCCTCCGCGACCCCCTGGACGACAACAACCCCATCACGGTGCAGGTACTGGGATTGTGCTCGGCCCTGGCCGTAACGGTGCAGGTAAAACCCGCCCTGATCATGGCGTTGGGGGTTATTTTTGTTACCACTTTTTCGAACCTCATCATTTCCATGATCCGGAAAACGATTCCTAACCGCATCCGGATCATCGTGCAGCTCATTGTGGTAGCCATGCTGGTGACCATCGTAGATCAGTTTCTGAAAGCCTACATGTTTGATGTCAGCAAAAAGCTGGCGGTATTTGTGGGGCTGATCATCACCAACTGCATCATCATGGGGCGTCTGGAAGCCTTTGCGCTGGCCCAAAAACCCTGGCCGTCTGCTTTGGATGGCTTCGGCAACGGGCTGGGCTACGGGCTCATTCTGGTGATGGTGGCCGTATTCCGGGAGTTTTTTGGGTCTGGGTCGCTTTTTGGCTATAAACTCGTGCCGCAGTGGGCCTATGACCATGGCTACGTAAACAACGGCCTCATGGTACTACCGCCGGCGGCGCTGTTCATCATCGGGATCTACATCTGGTGGCAGCGCAGTAGGAATAAGAAGCTGATTAATGTATCTTAGAATAGTTCGTAGTTACTGATTATTAGTTATTTGTTGGAAGGAGAGCATCGAACCAATAACCGGTAACCACGACCCAAGAACCAAAAAATAGCAATGGAAAATCTGATTAACCTATTCATCAAAGCCGTATTCATCGAGAACGTGATATTTGCCTTCTTCCTGGGTATGTGCTCGTTTCTGGCGGTATCTAAAAAAATCAAAACCGCCTTCGGCCTGGGCCTGGCGGTGATTTTTGTGATGGTACTCACTACGCCGCTCAATTACTTCATTCTCAATTACATGCTGCAGGAAGGCGCCCTGACCTGGATCCACCCCTCGCTGGCTAGCGTGGATCTCACGTTTCTGGCGTTTATTCTGTTTATTGCGGTTATTGCCGGGGCCGTTCAGCTGGTAGAAATGGTCATGGAAAAATCCCTGCCGTCGCTCTATATATCATTGGGTATTTTTCTGCCACTGATCACCGTCAACTGCTCTATTTTGGGTACCTCCCTTTTCATGCAGGAGCGCGAATACGGCTTCGTTGAAACGGCCGTTTTTTCTCTGGGATCGGGTACTGGTTTTTTTCTGGCCATTGTGCTGCTGGCGGGCATCCGTGAACGTTTGCAGTACTCCAACATCCCGGCGCCTCTGCAGGGCCTGGGCATCGCCATGATCATCACCGCCCTAATGGGGATGGCCTTTCTGAGTTTCTCGGGTATCAAGTTGTAATTATAAATCAGGTTATCTGAATAAATGCCGAAAGCTGATTGCCAATCGATCATAGCTGTTCCGTTATGATTTTCTAAAAAATCTTCCATATGGTTCCTGTACTTGCTTCAAGTGTTGTTGTTTTTATTCTGGTGGTAATCCTGCTGGCCTTTCTGATTCTGACGGCCAAGGCAAAGCTGCTGCCGCAGGGCGACGTACAGATTGTGATCAATAACAACACCGAAGACCCACTGGTGGTAAAGCCCGGCTCTTCGCTGCTGTCTACGCTGGCTTCCCGGGATATTTTTCTGGCATCGGCCTGCGGTGGCGGCGGTACCTGCGCCATGTGTACCTGCATGGTGTACGAAGGAGGCGGGGAGGTACTGCCTACCGAAACCAACCACCTCAACCGCCGGCAGGTACGCGAGAACATGCGCCTGGCGTGCCAGGTGAAAGTAAAGGAGGATATGAAAATCCGGATTCCGGAGGAGGTATTTGGTATCAAAAAGCTGGAATGTACCGTGGTGTCCAATTATAACGTAGCTACCTTCATCAAGGAGTTTGAGGTACGGCTACCCGAAGGCGAAACGCTGGATTTTAAAGCCGGTGGCTACATTCAGATTGATATTCCGGAAGTGGTAGTCAAGTACGAGGAAATGGATATCACAGCCCACCCAGCCTACCACGACCGCCCCGACAAGTTTCAGGAAGACTGGGATAATTTTGGCCTGTGGCCGCTCACAATGGTCAACGATGAGCCTATTTTCCGGGCTTATTCCATGGCCAACCATCCCGCCGAAGGCAACATCGTAAAGCTAACCGTACGCATTGCTACCCCCGGCTTTGACCGCGAAAAAAACCGCTGGATGGAAGTGAATCCCGGCATTGCATCTTCCTATATTTTCAGCCTTAAACCCGGTGACAAGGTTACAATTTCCGGCCCCTACGGCGAATTTTTCATCAAAGACTCCGAACGCGAAATGCTCTACATTGGCGGGGGCGCGGGCATGGCGCCCATGCGCTCGCACCTGTTTCACCTGTTTCATACCGAAAAAACCAAGCGGAAGGTCACGTTTTTTTACGGCGGGCGTACCAAAAAGGAGCTGTTCTATATTGACGAGTTCCGGCAGATTGAGAAAGAGTTTCCCAACTTTAAATTTGTGGTAGCCCTGGACAACCCCCTGCCCGAGGACAACTGGACCCTGAAAAAAGACCTTGATGACCCCGAAGGGGATGGGTTCAAGGGGTTTGTGCATAATGTGGTGATCGAGGAGTTTCTCAAAAAACATCCCGCCCCCGAAGACCTGGAAGTGTACTTCTGCGGACCGCCCATGATGAACCAATCGGTGCTCAAAATGGCCGACGAATGGGGTATCCCGCCCGAACAGGTATCCTTTGATGATTTTGGCGGATGATCGTGCGTTTTTTGCTTGTGCTTATTCCGTTGCTTTCTTTCTGGGGCTGCCAGCCCCGGCCGGTGGCTTACACCCGGCTGGAAGGTAACGCCCAGGGTTCCACCTTTCGGATTGTTTACGCCGATAGCCTCTCCCGCGATTTTGCGGGTTCGGTCGATAGTATCTTTCGGGTTATGGATCGGAGCATGTCGCTGTGGGATAGTACCTCCGTTATCTCACTTTTCAACGCCAACGACCCCGCCGTGCGGGCCGATGCGCACTTCACCACTGTTTTTGAAAGATCGCGGGAAGTTGCTGAAACTACCGGTGGTAATTTTGATGTTACCGTGGGCCCGCTGGTGAAAGCCTGGGGGTTTAGCTACAAAAAAGGGCTTCCCGCGCCTGATTCTGTGCAGGTAGATAGCCTGCTCCGACTCATTGGCTATCAGAAAATACAGCTACGGGACAGAAAACTCATCAGAACCTTACCCCAGATTAACATAGACTTCAACGCCATTGCGCAGGGCTATACCGTGGATGTGCTGGCCGATTTTCTGAAAGACCGGGGCGTCAAAAATTACCTTGTAGAAGTAGGGGGCGAAGTACGGGCCGAAGGCCGCAACGAACGCGGTGAGGTCTGGCGCATAGGCATCGACAAGCCCACCGACTCTGGCGCAGCCGACCGGACGTTGCAAGCCGTGGTGGCACTCGATGGCAAGGCGCTCGCTACTTCGGGTAGCTACCGCAAGTTCGTGGAGCGCGAGGGACGAAAGTACAGCCACGCCATCGATCCCCGCACGGGTTTTCCCATTACGCATAGCCTGCTGAGTGTTTCTGTGCTGGCCAACGACTGCATGACGGCCGATGCCTACGCCACGGCGTTTTTGGTGATGGGGCTCGAAGAGGCCATTCCGCTGGCCCGGCAGCAGGGCCTGGAACTGTACGGTATCGTGGCCGAGCCGGACGGTTCGTTGCGGGTGTACCAGTCGGCCGGTTTTGGGGCCAAAGCGGTGGAGTAGGGAGTAGCAAGTCGCAGGCGTTTCAAAATGTGCAGCCTTTGGTAATGGAAGACTATTTACATAGCACACTTAATTTAAGTTACAACATTTTTAGGAAGAAAACTACCTTGTCCGTTTTATTCTACATGATAGTTACTTTTGAGGTGAAGGAGTGTATATTAAGTGTATTTTAGGTTATAAATGTGACTTACTTACTCCGTTTGGATGAATATTTTTTGGATAGCCCCTCCAACCATATTTACTTCTTCAAAATATAGCTATATTGGCTGACTCGGTAGGGTATATCATCAGACCGGGACCTGAAATATGAACACATTGTCCTTTAAACCCAGACAAACCCGAATTGTCTGGCTAGGTATTCTTTTTTCAATTATGATTCCGGCAGTAGGTATTTTAAGCCGGAATGGCCCCAGAATTCTGACCGAACAGATTCCGGTGATTTGGGCCATTCTGTCACTTTTTCTATGTGGGATCTGGCTGCTGAATTATGCTCTTTACGTTCATGTTCTGTACCGGTATCGCGTCAGGTTTTATGTTGGGGTGCTGATTATCGCGGCCAGTGACACTGCCGTAGTGTTGTTTTTTTTTATATTGGTTCGCCTTGGCGTGTTTCCGGTTTCTTCGGCGCAGTACAGCATCGGCGACTACGCGCTTCTGATCAGGTTTGGTTTTGCCATCACGTTGGTGGCGGTGATCCAGTATATGTTCATTAGTCAGGATCAGCAGGAGGGTTTACGGCGTAAAAACGAAAAACTCCGCTACGAAAATCTGGTGGCTGAATTGGAAGGGCTCAAAGAGCAGATCAACCCGCATTTTCTGTTTAACTCGTTGGGGACATTGCGGGCTATGATTCACGAAAAAGACGAAAACGCTGAGCAGTATGTACTGTGCCTGTCAACCGTGTATCGTCAGTATCTCACCAAGCGCAACCTTCCTACCAACACGCTGAACGAAGAACTGACTTTCCTGGAAAGCTATTTGTACATGTTACGGTTTCGGTACGAAGATACCTTT
>CATMVR010000225.1 GCA_950075905.1 uncultured Persicitalea sp.
TGTCGCAGCCCGTTCTTCAGGCCCTCGACCTGAAGGGCTACACCGAACCTACTCCAATTCAGGCACAGGCGATTCCGGCCGTCCTCGAAGGGCGCGACCTTATGGGTATCGCGCAGACGGGGACCGGCAAAACGGCCGCCTACCTGATCCCTACCCTCGACTATATCACCCAGCACCCGCAGGACAAAGTAAGCACGCTCATCATTGTGCCCACCCGCGAGCTGGCCACGCAGATCGACGAGCAGGTGCAGGGCCTCGGCTACTTCTGCAACGCCACCAGCATCGCCGTTTACGGCGGTACTAAGGGGCCTGAGTGGGATCAGCAGGGCAAAGCACTTACCGAAGGCGCCGATATAATCATAGCCACGCCGGGGCGTCTGATGGCGCACATGCAGCTTGGCTACGTGAAATTTGACCACCTGCGGCACCTTATTCTGGACGAAGCCGACCGGATGCTCGATATGGGCTTTTTAGGCGACATCATGGCCATTATGAAGCTGATACCTGACAATCGCCAGACCCTGATGTTTTCGGCCACTATGCCGCCCAAAATTGCCGAACTCGCCAAGCGTATCCTGCGCGAACCCGAGGAAATCCGTCTGTCGGTTTCCAAGCCCGCCGAAGGCATCGACCAGCAGTTTTACATGGCTAGTGAGCAGCAGAAGCTTCCTCTTTTGATCCATTTGCTCAAAAACGCCAACAACCCCAGCATGGTACTCTTTACCTCGCGCCGGGCCTCAGTAGACTCTATTGTACGGGCGCTGCGCCGCAAGGGCTTCAAAGCCGAGGGCATCTCTTCTGACTCCGAGCAGTCTGAGCGGGAGGTGGTACTGCGCGACTTTAAAAACCGACAGTTTCCTATTCTGGTTGCCACGGACGTACTCTCGCGGGGGATCGACATCGACAACCTTACGCACGTAGTCAACTACGATATACCCCGCGATCCCGAAGACTATGTGCACCGGATTGGCCGCACCGCCCGGGCGGAGTCGAAGGGAACGGCCATTACGTTTCTGGGAGAAAAAGACCAGCGCGGTGTACTCGGTATTGAGCGCCTGCTGGAAAGAGAAGTAGATAAACAATCCATCACCGAGGAACTTGGCCTGGGACCGGCTCCGACCTTTTCGAACCGGCGTACCTCATCAGGACGCCCCGACTCCCGCCGCCCCAACAGCAATCGGCCCCGGTCATCGGCAACTAAGGCGGCTCCGGCTGAGGGAAAAAGGGAGGTACCTACCGGTGAAAACAAACGCAAACGCAAATCACGCAATAACCGGAACAAGCGCAAAGAACCCACCGCCACGCAAAACACATCGACCGAGTAAGGTAGCAACGGGGCTTTATCCTGGTAATTTGCCAATATTTTCTAGTCTAAAAAAAGGGATTTGGTTTCGATCAAATCTCTTTTCGTTTTCTTTTCGTTGTAGAGAAATTATAAAGCTCAAACCTGATTAGACTTGAAACGTATCATCACCTGGTGGAGAAGGTTCAGGTTCAACGTTTCTGATCCACCCATTTTCTCTCTGGAAAGCTTTTTTCCGCTGCTATTGCTTGCCGTTTTGAGCGTGCTGGCCCTCACCTTTCATTTTATCCGCATCCAGTTTGACCAACCTGTCGATTTCTCTCTCGACTGGAACCTGTTTCTGAGCTGGATACCTCTTCTGATTGCCTTCGCTGCCCGGATCATCACCAGAAAATTCCAGCGCCTTCCTTATCTGATTGCGCTGCTGAGCGTGGCGTGGCTGGCTTTTTTTCCCAATGCCCCCTACATGGTCACCGACCTCGTACACCTCACGGTAGACTACGGCCGTAATCTCACCTGGCACGACACCATCATGCTTTTTTACTACGCCCAGATCAGCCTGATCAACGGGCTGGTGTCGCTCTACTGGTTTCACCGGGCCTGGATTCAGACTTACTCGCAGGCAGTAGGCAATATCTTACTGTTCATAAGCATCCCGCTGGCTGGCTACGGGGTGTTTCTGGGTAGAATCCTCCGCCTCAACAGCTGGGATATCCTGCACGACCCCTTCGGTACTTTTTTCATCGTCATTCAAAACTCCTTTGACAGTACCGCTCTGCTGCTCAGCGTGGAGTTTGGCTTATTGATAGGTACTCTCTACCTCATGCTCTGGGGTTTGCTGCGGTTCCGGATCCGGAGAAGCTGAGAGTAATTACCCGCACCTTTTTTTCTTCCTCGTTCGCCCTTCATCCTTGTTTACGGGGCGTTCATCATTTCAGATTTGCCATATTGGCCAGATTGGGTAACTTAGGTGCCGGTTCTAATTCTCCCTTAACCTGACCTTACATGCAGCTAGTTATCAAAAACCTCAGCAAAACCTACCCCAACGGTGTTCAGGCCCTGAACAACGTTTCACTCACCATCAATCAGGGAATGTTTGGCCTGCTTGGCCCCAACGGCGCCGGAAAATCTTCGCTGATGCGTACCATTGCCACTTTACAGGAGGCCGACAGCGGTACTATTCAGATGGGCGACATTAATGTTCTGGTCGAAAAAGACGAGGTACGCAAGGCGCTGGGCTACCTGCCGCAGGAATTTGGAGTATACCCCAAGGTAGACGCCGAAACCCTGCTCGATCACCTGGCCGTACTCAAAGGCATAAGCCGCCGCAGCGAGCGGAAGGAGGTGGTCAAGGCCCTTCTCCAAAAGACGAACCTCTACGATGCCCGCAAGAAAAACCTGGGTGGCTACTCAGGCGGTATGAAGCAGCGGTTCGGCATAGCGCAGGCTCTTCTGGCCAATCCCAAACTCATCATCGTGGATGAACCTACCGCCGGCCTGGACCCCGTCGAGCGCAACCGCTTTTTGAACCTGCTAAGTGAAATTGGAGAGAATACGATCGTGATCCTGTCTACGCATATCGTAGACGACGTGAAAGAGCTCTGCTCGGATATGGCCATCATCAATAAGGGCGAGGTACTCTACCAGGGAAGCCCCGCCGACGCGCTAAACGATATTCAGGGAAAAATCTGGGAAAAGCGCGCTTCGAAAGCAGAATTGGAAACGCTTCGCACCACCCACACAGTCATCTCCGAAAAGCTGGTGGCCGGTGCCCCGGTGGTACACGTGCTGGCCGAGCTGGCCCCCGGCGATGGCTTCGAACCCGTAACGGGCGACCTGGAAGATGTGTACTTTTCCTACATTTTTGGCCCTGTGGTACGGGCTTCCAGCCCGTCTCTAAGCCCCGAGTAGCCTTCGAAGCATTAAAAAATACAAACTCAGAACACTGAACTTCGAACTCTGAACCAACTCCCCATGCTAAAAGAAATACTCCGGTTTGAACTAAGCTACCGCAAAAAGCGGCCGGCCACTTACCTCTACTTCGGGATCATTTTCCTGCTCTGCTTCTTTGCCGTTACGTCCAAATACGTCGTGATTGGCGGCGTGGCGGGCGGGCAGATCAAGGAAAATTCGCCTTACAACCTGGCCTTCATGACCGTGATCATGACCTTTGCGCTCACCTTCATTACGTCGGCCATTATGGGCGTACCCATTCTCCGCGACTTCGACCACAAAACCGATTCCCTGCTTTTTACCACCCCCGTTTCCAAATTTGCGTACCTCTTCGGGCGTTTTTTTGGTTCATTTCTGATCACGATACTTGTCTTTTCCTCCGTTTGGCTGGCCTTTATGCTGGGGTTTGCCGTGGGCAAATACCTACCCTGGGAGCCCTCCTGGGCCGCCAAAGAAATGCTGCCCTTCAACTTCTGGTCCTACATCCAGCCCTTTCTGGTCCTGGGCCTGACCAACCTTTTCATCCAGGCCGCGCTGTACTTTGCGGCGGGTACCCTTAGCCGGCAGACCATCGTCATCTACGTACAGGGCATTGTGCTGCTGGTGCTATACCAGATTGCCGATACTGTGCTGGAAGACATCGACAACAAAACCCTGGCCGCCATGCTGGACCCCTTCGGTTTCCGGGCCTTTCAGATCTATACCGAATACTGGACCCCCGCGCAGAAAAATACGCAGATGGTACCCCTGGAAGGCGTACTGCTCTGGAACCGGCTGCTTTGGCTGGGCATTTCGGGCTTGATCCTGCTAGGTACCTACTTCGGATTCAGTTTCAGCGTGGTGCGCAAAAGCTGGCGCAAGGCCAGGGCGGTCATTACCGAAAAAACGGTCTTCAACCCCGCTGCCATCCGGATTCCCTACGCCGACCAGATTCTGAATGCCGGTACCTACGCCCAGATGCTCTGGAAGCAGGCTACCTTCTACGCCCGGATTATTGTGAAAGATGTACCCTTCATCGGCATTGTGGCCGTGGGGCTCATCAACCTCATTGTCAGCTCGTTTTACTTTGACGACATGTACGGTACCAGCTCGTACCCCATTACGGCCAACGTACTGGGCCTGCTCAATGAGTTCGACCTGTTCTTCCTGATCATTACCATTTTCTACTCGGGCGAGCTGATCTGGCGCGAGCGGTCGGTCAATATGAACCTCATCATGGATGCCCTGCCCGTACCCGACTGGGTAAACCTGACGGCCAAGTTTATCGGGCTCATCATGGTGTATGCGGTTTTACTGCTGATCCTGATCGTCATGGGTGTGGGCGTGCAAACGGCCCTGGGCTACTACAACTACGAGCTACCGCTGTACTTCAAAACGCTCTTTACCTCTACCCTCTTTTTCCTCGTAGCCTACACGTTGCTCTCGTTTTTTGTGCAGGTGATGTCCAACAACAAGTTTGTAGGCTACGCCCTGATGTTTGTCTTTTTTATCATTACGTTCACCATCGGCGCTATGGGGGTCAATCACCCCCTGTTTATGTTCAACAGCGGCGGGCTGGGCAACTATTCCGACATGAACCGCTACGGGGCCTCGCTTACGCGCTTTTCCTGGCTAAAACTCTACTGGTTTGGCTTTGTGGCCCTGATGTTTGTGGTAGCTATTCTGTTTGCCGTACGGGGTACGGATACCGTCATGAAAACCCGCCTCGGGCTCACCCGCTACCGGCTTACGCGGCCTATTCTGGTCAGCGTCATTGCCTCGCTGATTTTGTTTGGTGGCACCGGGTTCTTTGTGTACTACAACACCAACGAGCTCAATACCTACCGGACGCAGGAAGAAGAGGAGCAGGCCTTTGTAAACTACGAAAAGACCCTCAAGCAATACGAGAATCTGCCGCAACCCAAAATCGTGGAGTCTAATCTGAAAGTGGAAATCTATCCCTCGCGCCGCGATTTTACGGCCGAAGGATTCTACTGGCTCAAAAACAAGACCGATAAGCCCATCGCGGAGGTACATATCCAGGAAAATGTTTTGCAGGACGTAGCCACCGAGTACCTGCGGTTTGGCAACGGAAAGGCCACGGTAAAGAAAGCCTGGAAGGACTTTGGCTATACCATTTACACGTTAGCTACGCCCCTGGCCGCCGGTGATTCGGTTAAGATGGATTTCAAAGTTAATTTTATTACAAAGGGCTTTACTTCCGGAAATGGCAATACCAACGTGGTTAACAACGGAACGTTTTTTAACAATAGTTATTTCCCTTCCATTGGCTACGCGGAAGGCGCCGAGCTGGGAAGCGACGATTTGCGCCGGAAGTACAAGCTGCCCGAGAAGGAGCGCATGATGGAGCAGGACAACCCCATCGGCCTGAGCCAAAACCTCTTTGGCGACGACGCCGACTACATTCGCTTGGAGATGGTAATCGGCACCGAGCCGGAGCAGATCGCCATTGCGCCGGGCTATATTCAGAAAGAGTGGAACGAAAACGGCCGCCGCTACTTTCACTACGCCATGGATGTACCGATGGTCAATTTTTACTCCATCGTGTCGGCCCGCTATGAGGTACTGCGCGATACCTGGAAGAATTCCTCCGGCAATACCGTCAATCTGGAAATCTACTACCACAAGGGGCACGAGTACAATCTGGAAAAGATGATGACTTCCATGAAAAAGTCGCTGGATTATTTCTCGAAGAACTTCGCCCCCTACCAGTTCCGGCAGATGCGCATCATGGAGTTTCCGCGCTACTCCGAATTTGCCCAGTCGTTTGCCAACACGGTGCCGTTTTCCGAGGGTATTGGCTTTATCCAGAAAGTGAGCGACCCCGAAGAAGGCCTCGACATGCCCTACTACGTAACGGCCCACGAGCTGGCCCATCAGTGGTGGGGGCATCAGGTACCAGAAGCGGGCGTAAAAGGCAATGCCATGCTTTCCGAAACCCAGTCGCAGTACTCGGCCCTGATGGTGATGAAGCAGTCGTTCCCACCGGAGCTGATGCAGAAATTCCTGAAATACGAGATGAACAGCTACCTGCGCGGGCGGGCTATGGAGCGCAAAAAAGAGCAACCCATGGCGCTGACGGAGGGGCAAGCCTACATTCACTACCGCAAGGGCTCCGTGATTATGTTTGCCCTGCAGGATTACATCGGGGAAGACAAGGTAAATACGGCGCTCCGCAACTTCCTGGCCGACTGGCAGTACCCCGGCCCGGACTCGAAGCAGAAGCGCTACCCCACAAGCCGCGACCTGATCGGCTACTTCCGCGCCGAAACGCCCGACTCGTTGAAGTACCTGATCGATGACTGGTTTGAACACATTACCCTGTACGAAAACAAGGCCACCGAAGCCAGCTACGTCAAAAAGAACGACAAGCAGTACGAGGTGACTTTGAAATTTACCTCCGAAATCTTCCGGGCCGACAGCGCCGGCAACGAGAAGTCCATGCCGCTCAATACCCAATGGATCGACGTAGGGGTATACACCAAAGACAAGGAGGGAGAAGACAAGCTACTCTACCTGAAAAAGCACCGGGTCACGAAAAAGGACAATACCGTGACGGTGCTGGTATCCGAAAAACCTGCCAAGGCCGGTATTGACCCAATTAATAAGCTTGTGGATCGCCACCCGGAGGATAACACCAAAACAGTGAGTGAAGTGAGTTTATAAGACAACTACTACTTCGAAGCCCCCCGACAATGATCCCAACCGGATTAGGGTCAGGGGGCTTTTGTATACAATAGTCCCATCTAATCACTCTTTTGTAATTCAATCCAAAAAATTCAACCGAAAATAGTATCCACACAAGGGGTAAAGTAGCCGTAATGTTGTTTTTTTGTATCTGAATAGAAATGACCCTTTGACGGACTATGAGAAAAAATTTACGCGATGCCTTCTGGACAACTGCCTGTTTACTCACACTGACTACCCTGGCCCTGGGCCAATCCAAAACTATCCGGAAGTATTCGGTAGTGGTGGCGGTAGAAAAACAGACGGCCACCTATTACGAAAAAGTCTCCGCCAAACCCATCGCTACCATTGTCCGGGCACAAATGGACACGGTCAATACCCAATTCAACGCTTCCGGCAAGTTTAAGGATACTTATGAATTCAGGGTGGATAGTGTCTATGTCGTGGAAGGTAATTTTCAGAACGATTTGTTCAAACCCCATCCGGGCTTTGACTACAAAGTTGCCATTGATGGCTATGCCGCTGGCACCTCCGGGGCTGGCTGGTACCAGCCCAATCGGCTCATCTACCATAAATGGATGTGGAACAACCTCGGTGGCCCTTTTGCGCAGAATGCGACCAAAGGTCTTACCCAGGTATTTATGAACACCATTCCGGCTACCATTCAACTGACGGGGGCCAACAAAACTCTTTATTGCGCTGGAGATTCCCTGCTGGCCTATGCCACCACCGATGGATCATTCGATCAGACCAATGCA
>CATMVR010000226.1 GCA_950075905.1 uncultured Persicitalea sp.
AGGGTACTACTCTGGCCAGGGCGGGACGGTATACTCCAACAACGGCGAGGCCTCCCCGGAAGCGCTCAAACAGTTTGACATCCTGTCGGGTGTTCTGGCCGAATGGAACGGCACCGACTGGAAGATAGTGCGGCGGAGCCAGTTTGTGGAGGGGACCGGTCCCGGTGGGATCTATGGCAACCCCAACCCCGCCACCGACCCCATCTGGGCCACCGGCTGGGATCACAAATCGGTGCTGCTGGGCGTACGGGATGCCCAACAGGGATGGAGTTTTTACCGACTACCCAAAGCCAGCCACAGCTACGACGGCGCCCACGGCTGGAACACCGAATGGCCCCGCATCCGGGATGTAGGTACCTCCACCCAGCCCGACTACCTCATGACCATGCACGGCATGTTCTGGAAATTCCCCCAGTCTTTTACTGCCAAAAATACCGCCGGCATCCGTCCCCGTTCGGCCTACCTGAAAGTCATCGGTGACTTTACCCGCTGGCAGGATGGCCTGGTCTTTGGCTGCGACGACTCGGCGCAGAAGGAGTTTTTGAACAAACGAAAAATGAAGGGCGATATCGAAGGCCCCGGACAATCCAATTCTAATCTCTGGTTTACTTCGACAAGTACCCCCGATCAGCTCGGCCCCAACACGGCGCAGGGAGCAGTATGGCTTTCCGAAAAAGTAGGGGCCAACGCAACCTCTGAGCCCTTTCTGTTTGCGGGCTGGAAAAACCGCCTGGCCTGGGTGATGAACGAAGGTAACCAGCCCGCTACCTTCAGCTTTGAAGTAGATACCAACGGCAAGGGAAGCTGGAAAACCCTCCGATCGGTGGAGGTTGGTGCCGGACAAGCCGTACCCGTTACTTTTGCCACCAACGAGACGAGCGAATGGATTCGGGTAAAAACGGACCGTCCTACCACGGCAACGGTGAATTTTAACTATACGGACGATTCACGCTACCCGAAATCACCCGATAGTATGTTCAAAGGCTTGGCGTCGGTCGGCAGCCAGAACTATACCGGGGGACTCATGTATGGCCTGGGCAACAACCGCCGGGCCCTGGGCCTGCTGGCGGGGCAGATCAGCAACGGCACCTTTACCGAAGGTGGCTACTACGAACTGGACAGCGCCCTGAATCTGGTTAAAAAGGATGACCCTGCAACGGCACAATACATCCGCCAGAAATTTGCAATTCCCCAAAATGTACTCACCGTAGATGAGGCTTCGATACTGATCGTGGACGATAGCGGCAGAAGGTGGCGGCTCCCGCTCGGCGATCCGGCCTTTACCGACAAATCCCAAAAAGCCCTCCTGCGCATAGACCGCGAAGTAGCAACCGAGCGCGACCTGCTCAACGCCCACGGTACTTTCTACGAGCTGCCGGCCGAGAACGCCGACGGCTACGCCAAAATCCGGCCCGTTGCTTCGCACGGCCTGGGGATTCACGACTATGCTTCCTACCGCGGACTACTGGTGATGACCGGCCTGGACGCCAATGCCTCCGCCTCGGAACATATCCTTACCTCCTCCGACGGAAAAGCCAAAGTATGGGCCGGTACCATCGACGATCTGTGGAAGCTGGGCAAACCCGTAGGGCAGGGAGGTCCGTGGAAAAATTCCCGCGTAAGCACCAATACGCCTTCGGACCCCTACCTGATTGGTTTTTATGATCAAAAGAGTCTGCAACTATCCCATAGTTCCAGCCAGCCGGTTACCTTCAATATAGAGGTAAACCCCATTGGCCACGGCCCCTGGATGACCTATCAGGAGGTAACTGTAAAGCCGGGGGAGACCTTTGCCTACACCTTCCCCGTTGCTTTCCAGTCGCGATGGATCAGACTTGCAGCCGATAAGGATTGTGAGGCAACGGCCTGGCTGACGTACAAGTAATGTGTAACTTTTGACGGTGAGAATGATAGGCATTTACATGGTAATGGACTATCATTCTCCCTTTTTATTTTCACTCCTATGAAGCTCTATTCATTCCTGGTACTACTACTTCTTTTCTCCTGTGGTGTTAAGGCCCAGCGGAAGCCTAATTTCATCGTTATCCTGACCGATGACCAGCGGTTTGATGCCGTGCGGGCCAATGGAAATCAGACTATTCATACGCCCAATTTGGACCGGCTCTTCCGGCAGGGCAAGCGGTTTACCAACGCCCACGTGGTGTTTGCTCTGTGCAGCCCCAGCCGGGCGGCCATCCTGACGGGCCGCTACGGCAGCGCCAATGGAGTACTTGAATTGGACAGTAAGCTGAACCCGGGAGAAAAAACCATAGCCAACTACCTCAAAGAACAGGGATACTACACGGGAGTTTCGGGAAAATGGCACGTAGACCAGTCGCCGCAGGCACTGGGCTTTGACTTTGCCACGACCTTTTACAGCAATGGTACCTACCATGGACGTAAGATTAACGATCAGGGCAATATGGTGCAGCCCGACGAACATTGCGATGCCTACTGCGCCCGGCGGTCGCTCGATTTCCTGCAAATGGCGGCTGGGAAAAAGGAGCCTTTCTTCCTGTTTCACAACACGCAGCTACCCCACATGGACGACCAGATGGAGTGGCCCGCCCACGATACCACCCGCGCAAAGTACCAGGCATCCGCCATGCCGGTGGCCGCCAACAAAGATGACGATCTGAGTACCAAACCAGAGTACCTGAAAACCGTACGGAACCGAACGCAGGCCAGCGTATACGGCTATCCAAACAAAGAAAAAATTCAGGCTCATACGCTGGACTACTACTCAGTGATTACCGAAATGGACGCTTTCATAGGAAGTATTCTAAAAAAAGTAGATGAGTTGGGGATTGCTGAAAGTACCTACCTGATCTTCCTGAGCGACAACGGCTGGATGCTTGGCGACCACGGTTTCACCAGTAAAGTACTGCCTTACCAGCCCAGTACGCACGTCCCGATGTGTGTGGTCGGGCCGGGTGTGGCACCTTCGGTGAATACCAGTCTGGTACTGAATATTGATGTAGCCCCCACGCTTATGGACCTGGCCGGAATGAAGGTACCTGCCGCTATGCATGGAAAAATTATCAAAAGCATACTGACCGGAAAGCAAAATGGGGTTCGGAGCTTTTTTGTATACGAAGGGCTGGGCCGCTACGGTGGGGCCAAGCCTAACCTCACGGTTATTTCGGAAAAGTACCGCTACATTGTTACGTACGAAGATGAAAAGCTGGATCAGGTCAATTTCCGGGAACTCTATGACCAGAAAGCCGATCCCGGTGAGATGCATAACCTTATGAACAGTTCCCGGTACGTTTCTGAGGTTAAGAGGTTTGAAAAAGCCATTGAAAATCATCTAAAAGAGGTTGTCAGGCCCGCCCGATCCCAATGATCGGACGCTGTCCTGGTGTTTTAAATGGAAAACAATTCTACTAAACCAACACGAACGTTCTTTAAAATAGAATACATATGAAAAGAAGTACCCTTACTCTCCTTTTTGCCCTGCTATCCCATCATCTGCTCGCCCAGGATAAAATATCCGTTAGCGGAGTATTTCCTGAACTGGCCATGATGGCCAACCACAGTCCCCGCACGGAAGCCGGAACGGGCGCGCTAATGCCCTGGGCTAACCGCCTTTGGGTAGTAACCTATACTGCACACATGGCCCGAACGGGTTCAGGTATGGGATTATTCGAAATCAATGAAAAAATGGAGATTACTAAACGGCCCGAAAGTGTGGTAGGTACCTATGCCAACCGCCTGATACACGGAGCCTCCCAGCAATTGCTCATTGGTCCGTATGTAATTGACACCCTTGGCAACGTCAGGGTGATCCGGGAGTTGATTCCGCACCGGCTTGCCGCCACCATGACCCACCTGACCGACCCCAACAACAAAGTATATTACCTGGCCATGGAGGGCGAGTTTTTTGAGGTAGATCTGAGAACTATGGAGGTAAAGCAGCTTTATCAATTAATGAAAGAATTGAATGAACCACCTACCTCCAAACCCCACTTCAAAGCCGGTTTTACCAATCATGGCCGGGTGGTTGTCACCAACAATAGCTACAATGTCAAAGACTACGATGGTACCTGGGCGGCGGGCCGCTTGGCCGAGTGGGACGGAAAGGACTGGAAGGTACTCGAAAATACAGCCTATACCGAAGTATGGAGTGCGGGTTCGTTTGGTCAGCCCATGATTGCCACGGGATGGGACAAAGCCTCCGTACTGATGTCCGTGTACTTCCCTACGCTGAAACAATGGAAAAGGTACCGGCTTCCGAAGGGTAGCCGCACCTACGACGAGACCAGCAATACGGAATGGATGCGCATCCGGGAAATTGAGACCGAACGCACCCTGATGGATTGCCACGGGCTGTTTTACGAAATAGGATTCCATACCTACGGCAATGAACTATGGGCAATAAAACCTATTTCGTCCCATTTGCGGGTAATTCCGGATTATTGCAGCTGGCGGGGTATGCTAGTACTCGGCGGGAATCAGGCTACCCCCATGCGCTTCAACGAGGATGACCGCAATCCCCTGGCCGGACAACCACAGGCGGGATTGTGGTTTGGCAAAACGGACGATATCTGGCAATTTGGTGCTTTACAGGGCGAAGGCGGTGTATGGTCCGATTCCCAAATCAAAGCCGGACAACTGCCCGACCCATTCCGGACGTTCTATTTCACTAAGAAAGGCCTCAACCTTTGGCATAACCGCTCCGATGATGTCACCTTTACCATCGAAGCCGACGTAGTGGGTAATGGTAAATTCAAAAGATATACAACGGTTACCGTCAGGGCCGGCGAATATAAAAATCTGGACCTCCCTGACTCCTTTAACCCAAAGTGGGTACGGCTTATCGCTAATAAAGATTGCATAGGTACCGGATACTTTACGTTTAATTAGGTGAATTTTTCAGATTCAGTTTGGGGTAAAATTCCGAACTGGCTCTTCAAGCAACATATTTCTCCATGACGGGCCTTTACACCGAGAAGTAAATTCTTATATACCTAAGATCTTATCCCCCAGGTAATTCTCAATCAGGTAGTTGCAGTAGCCCGATTGCACTTTGTTATTTTTACATATTTCCCAGTTCCTAACTATGTACTTAATATGGTCAGCTTTAACACCAGAATCCAAATTCGGATTTTAACCGGAATCATTACCGCAATCGCGTTCGTTTTTTTAGGAGCCAGGACAAATCAGGAAGTTCCTTCTGAAAAAACACCACCAACCGGCCCTTACCTCAGCAAGGTAATTGCCCATTACAAAAAACAACTGACAAAAGGGTTGGACGTGTACGGCCCGGAGAAAACTGCCTTCTGGATGGCCAGCCTCAACACCCAGACCGGCATGTATCCCCGGGATGCCACGCGCCCTCCTCACATTCCCCAGCGAGCCTATCTTGATCGTTCCGTAGATGCTCCCAAAGGATCCACACTGTACTGGGACATGCCGTCTATTGTCACAGTCGTGAACTTATCCCAGGTTACCGGAGACAACTTCTATAAAAATTCGGCAAATGCTTATATGAAAGACTTCATGAAGTACTGCGTTGCGGACAACGGTGTATTTCTTTGGGGAAACCACTATTTCTATGATGCTTTTGTAGACAGCACCATGAAGTTTTATAGCAAGCCCTACGCGGTGGATTTCAAAAATGAAAACGGGCATCTGCACGAAGCACGCCCCCTTATACCGGCCTGGCAGGCTCTCTGGAATGTAAACCCCGAGGTGACCAAAAAGGAAATAATGGTAAGTACAGAGAATCATTTGGTGGATCGTGCTACGGGAGAATTCAACCGGCACGCCGACAAGAAAAGCGACCACGCTTTTACCGAAGCCGGTGGTACGCTGATCTACACCATGGCCTGGCTTTACAACAAAACCAAAAACCCGGAACACCTGGCCATTGCCGACGTCATTGCGGATTTCAGTTTTAACAACCGCAACAAAGATACCGGCCTCATTCCCAATAGTCCCATGCACGACCGCTGGGACAAGTACGTGTCTACGTCGGAGGTAGGTTTATGGTCGGCCTGCCTGCTGGAAGCTGCGCAATGGGCGGATAAGAAAACTGTTGCCAAATGGAATGCCATGGCCGAAGAGGCCATTACTGCGTGGCTAAAATATGGGTTCGATGAAGAAAAACAGAGGTACTACGGTATGCTCAATCTGACCGACGGTAAGCCGGTGTGGCGCACAGACGATTATCCCTACAAACCGCAAAACTACTCGGATATCTGGGAGCCCCTTTTTCCAACCCACAACTACCCTATATCGTTTGGTGAAAGCTGTCTGATGCTCTACAAACGGACAAATAACCCCCTATTTCGTCAGGCAGTAGACCGGTGGGTAAACATTATCCGGGAGGAACTTCCCGCCCGAAAGGGCCGGGGCGCCTACGCCGAACACTACGGTCGGGTGATTTACTTCCTGCTCAACTGCCACGAACAACTGGGCGATAAAGCCTACCGCGACCTGGCCGTAACCGTAGCCAACGAAGCCGTGGATAAGTTGTGGGCGCAGGGTATGTTTCGCAGCCATCCCGAAGAAGACCGCTACGATGCCGTGGACGGAGTGGGAGTACTTTCTTTGGGACTCATGTGGCTGGACACCGGAAAAAAGCCCGATAGAATGGGGCTGTATTTTTGACGGGAGGGGCTGAGCGGCTGGCAGGTGCTAGTCTGGTATAGAAGTAAAATGGCAAAGGTAGATGAAGCCCACCGGGTACTTTTTTGCGAAAGTTATCGATCTCACATTCACATTATCTCATCGTACTGATGAAATACCGCCTGCTTCTCGTTCCGGTTCTGACGCTGCTGGTCGCCGCCAGTCCTACGCTGCTCCCCAACCCCGTCGCCCTGCCGCCCAACGTGCTGATGATCGCCGTGGACGACATGAACGATTTCATCGGCGCCATGGGGCACCCCGACGCCATTACGCCCAACCTCGACCGTCTTATAAAGAAAGGTACCCTCTTCTCCAACGCCCATTGCCAGTCGCCCATGTGCAGCCCCTCGCGGGCGGCCATCATGACCGGCCTGCGGCCCTCCACCACGGGTATCTACGGCATAATCGACGACGACCTGATCAAACAGACCAACAACGCCACCCGCCGTACGGACTTCCTGTACCAGTACTTCAAGGACCGCGGCTACCATACCATGGGCATCGGCAAGCTGTTTCACGAGCACGCCCCCGAAGGGCTGCTGCACGAAAGCGGCGGACGAAAGAAGGGCTTTGGGCCCTCGCCTAAACAGCCCTTCCACTGGAACAGGAAAGGTACCTCCTCCGACTGGGGCGCTTTTCCCGAGCAGGACGAGCAGATGCCAGACTACCATTCAGCAAAGTGGGCCATTGAGCGGCTGGGGCGTAGCTACGACAAGCCCTTCTTTCTGTCGGTGGGCTTTCTGCGGCCGCATGTGCCCTGGTACGTGCCCCAAAAGTGGTTTGATCTCTACGATCCCGCCAAACTGCATCTGCCGCCCTACCTCAAAACCGACCGCGACGACCTGCCCGCCATTGCCCTGGAAATCGACGACCTGCCCATGATGCCCACCACCGACTGGGCCATCGAGAACAAGCAGTGGCGCAACATGCTGCAGGGGTATCTGGCCAGCGTTTCGTTCGTGGACCATTACATAGGCGAGGTGCTTGATGCACTGGAAAAGAGCCCCCACGCGCCGAATACCATCGTGGTCTTGTGGTCAGACCACGGCTACCGG